>NZ_BAAASD010000038.1:0-94393 GCF_039532705.1 Streptomyces sparsogenes subsp. cuspidosporus
GGCGGGCCGCGGCGAGCCACCGGCGCGCCACCCGCCCCCCGCGGCGGCGGGCCGCGGCGCGGCCGCGCTGCCAGGCGCGGGGGAGGCGGCTGGCCGCCAGGTCCTCGAAGAGGCGCTCGTAGCGCAGGGCGATCGGCTCCGGGTCGTAGGCCCGCGCGGCCTCCAGGGCGGCCGCGCCCATCGCCCGGCGGGCGGGCGCGTCCTCGACGAGGTCCAGGAGCGCGGCGGCGAGGGCGTCCTTGTCCCCGGTGGGCACCAGCCGGCCGGTGACCCCCTCCTCGATGATCTCCGCGGGCCCGAGCGGGCAGTCGGTGCTCACCACGGGGACCCCGCAGCGCATCGCCTCGACGATCGTCATGCCGAAGGACTCGGCGTCCGAGGCCACCGCGACCAGCGACGCCTTGGCGAACTCCGCCTCGATCGACGGATGCGGCCCCATCAGGCGGGCGCTCTCCGACAGGCCGAGCCGGTCGATGAGGTCCTGCAGCCGCTCCTGCTCGGCGCCCCCGCCGTAGATCCGCAGCCGCCACTCGGGGCGCTTGGCGGCCACCGCCGAGAACGCCTCGATCAGCAGGTCGAAGCGCTTGCCGCGGACCAGCCGGCCGGCCGCGGCGATGACCGGCGCGGTGCCGTCGGAGGGGCTGACCGAGGGCGCCGGCACGCTGTTGGGTATCGCGAGGGTCCGTACGCCCGCCAGCGGCATCTTCGCCCGGTAGACCGCCGCGTCCGCCTCCGTCGTGGTCACCACGGCGTCGAGCGCGCGGTAGTGGCGGGCGAGCTCGGCCCGCAGCGCCTTGCTGTGCGCGTCGTGCCGCAGGTGCTCCTGGGCGATGCGCAGCGCCCCGCGCGGGGCGAACTCGGCTATGTAGACATTGGCGCCGGGACGGGTGCCGATGATCACGTCGGCGTCGCAGCCGCGCAGGTACTCCTCGACCCGCTCGTCGTGCAGCCGGCTGTACTGGCGGTACCGCTTCTCGGCGGAGGGAAAGACCCGGGCGGGCTCGCCGAGCCGCGGGTCGAGCGCGTCGAGGCCGCTCGGACGCGTGTCGACCAGCGGGACGAGCCGCACCCGGGGGTCCACGGTGAAGCGCGGCGTCTCCCGGTGCCGCTGCATCGAGGCGATCTCCACATCGTGCCGCTCGGCCAGGGCCGCCGCCAGGTTCAGCGTGGTCCTGATGGTTCCGCCGATCGCGTAGACGTTGTGGAGCAGGAATGCGATCTTCATGTGGTGTCTTTCCGGCCGGTGACAACACCGGGGCGACCACCCGGCGGCAGCCGGCGGCGATCGGTCCGCGGCCTCGCCGCGTGGCGACCGCGGTCCCCCGGATCGTTGCGCATACCCTGACCGGCCACGGTAAACCGGCTGCGTGAACAAGGTGAGAGCCGGGTAAGAAGCCAGGCCACGGGGGGCCCTGCGACGCCCGTCGCCCGTCCGGCTTGGCAGACTCGGGGTGTGACGACGTACAACACCGTGCTGCTCGCCGAGGACGACCGGGCCATCCGCCACGCGCTGGAGCGGGCCCTGTCGCTGGAGGGCTACCGGGTCACCGCCGTCCCCGACGGCATCGAGGCGCTGGCCGCCGTCCACCGCGAGCGGCCGGACGTGATCGTGCTGGATGTGATGATGCCGGGCCTGGACGGGCTGCAGGTGTGCCGCGTGCTGCGCGCGGAGGGCGACCGCACCCCGATCCTCATGCTGACCGCCCGGGTGGAGACCGCCGACCGGATCGAGGGTCTCGACGCGGGCGCCGACGACTACGTGGCCAAGCCCTTCGAGGTGGACGAGGTCTTCGCACGGCTGCGCGCCCTGCTGCGCCGCGCCGCCCCGGCCCCCGGGCCGGCGCAGGAGGAGCCCGGTCCCGACGGCACCACCCAGGTGGCCGACCTGCGCCTGGACCCCTCCGCCCGGCGCGTGTGGCGGGCCGGGACGGAGCTGGAGCTCACCCGCACCGAGTTCGACCTGCTGGAGCTGCTGGCGCGCAACAGCGGCATCGTGCTGGACCACGCCACGATCTACGACCGCATATGGGGTTACGACTTCGGCCCCGGGTCCAAGAACCTCGCCGTCTACATCGGCTATCTGCGCCGCAAGGTGGACCAGCCCGGCCTGGTCCCGCTCATCCACACCGTACGGGGCGTCGGCTACACCCTCAGGGAGGCGTGACGTGCGGCTCCCGCGCCCGCGCCGCCCCCGGTCCAGCCTGCGCGTCACCTTCGCGATCTCCTTCGCGGCGGTGGCCGCCGCCGTCACGCTCCTGGTCGGCTTCCTCAGCTACGGCGCGGCGGCCAGGCTGGTGCGGGCCGACCAGCAGAGCGTCTTCGGCGGGGTGGTCCACGATCTGCGGAACCAGGTCCGGCAACAGCCGCTCGGCTACGAGGTCTACGTCCAGGACGACCCCGACCACGACGGCCCGCGCGACGACCTCCGCCGCCCCACCGGCACCGACATCCAGATCATCCGCCCCACGGGCACCGTCGCCGACCGGGGCAGCCCCGTCCTGCCGGTGGGCGACGCCGAGCGCCGGATGGCGGCGTCCCGTACGGCGGGCCTGGTGGCGCGGCGGGACGTCGAGATCGGGGACGACCAGTTCCGGATGGCCACCGTCTCGCTCGGCGCCGGCCGGGGCGCGGTGCAGGTGGCCCAGCAGTTCAGCGACAGCGAGGACCTGCTGCGGGAGCTCCAGAAGCGCACGGCGCTGTTCGTCGGCGCGGCCATCGCCGCGGCCGGGGTGGTGGGCTGGTGGCTGGCCGGGCGGATCACCCGGCGGCTGGTGCGGCTGACCGGGATCGCCGAGAGCGTGACGGCCACCGGACGGATGGACGTGGCGGTGCCGGTCACCGGGGAGGACGAGGTGGGCCGGCTGGGGCGGGCCTTCGACGGCATGCTCGGACAGCTCGCCCGCTCCAAGGACGACCAGCGGCGGCTGGTCCAGGACGCCGGACACGAACTGCGCACCCCGCTCACCTCGCTGCGGACCAATATCGCGCTGCTGCGCCGCTTCGAGGAGCTGCCGCCGGCGGCCCGCGAGGAGCTGCTCGCCGATCTCACGGGGGAGACCCGGGAGCTGACCGACCTGGTGAACGAGCTGGTCAGCCTGGCGGCCGGGCAGCGCGACGACGAGCCGAGCGTGGCCACGCCGCTCGGCGAGGTGGCGCACCGGGCGGCCGGCCTGGCCCGCCGCCGCACCGGCCGGGAGATCACCGTGACCGCGGACGACACCGTCGTGGAGGGCCGCGCGGGGGCCCTCCAGCGCGCCATCACCAATCTGGTGGAGAACGCGGCCAAGTTCGACGAGGAGGGCACCGCGCCCATCGAGGTGGTCGTCCGCCGCGGCCGGGTGGCGGTCCTCGACCGCGGTCCCGGGGTGGCGGAGGAGGACCGGCAGCGGGTCTTCGACCGCTTCTACCGCGCGCCCGGGGCCCGCAGCCTGCCGGGCTCCGGGCTCGGGCTGGCCATCGTCCGGGAGGTGGCCGCCGCCCACGGCGGGACGGTGTTCGCCGAGCGGCGGCCGGGCGGCGGCGCGGTGGTGGGCTTCACGGTCGGCGACGCCACGCGACACCCGTGAAGACCTGAAGCCCGAAGAAGCCCTGAAGCCCCTGAAGCCTGAAGCCGTGAAGCGTGAAGCCGTGAAGCCCGGATCCGTGAGACGCCTCAGGGCTTGCGGGCCACCCCCACCCAGAACGACACGTCCGCGCTGTCGAGCGCGGGGGGCTCGCCGTCGGGCCGCCACAGATGCGGTTCCTGCACCCCCGGCTCGATGAGCTCCAGGCCCTCGAAGAACGCCTCGACCTCGCTCCTGCTGCGCACCTGGGCGGGGATGCCGCCCTTGGCGTAGATGTCGATGACCTTCTCCCACGTCTCGGGGGCGAAGTCCGGGGTGCAGTGGGTCAGGATCAGATAGCTGCCCGAGGGCAGGGGCTCGACCAGCTGCCGGACGAGTTCGTACGGCTTGTCGCCGTCCGGGATGAAGTGGAACAGCGCGTTGAGGGAGAGTGCCACCGGCTTGCTCATGTCGAGCGTCTCGTGCAGCTCGGGGGCGTCCAGAATGCGCTCGGGCTGGCGCACATCCGCCTGGATGTAGGCGGTGCGCCCCTCGGGGGTGCCGTTCAGCAGGGCCTGGGCGTACGCGAGCACGATGGGGTCGTTGTCGGTGTATACCACCCGGGCGTCGGGGGCGACGCTCTGGGCGACCTGGTGGAGGTTGGGCTCGGTGGGGATGCCGGTGCCGATGTCGAGGAACTGCCGGATGCCCGCCTCGCCCGCCAGCCAGCGGGTCGCCCGGTGCATGAAGGAACGGTTCTCCCTGGCACAGGTCTTGATGCCCGGGAAGACCGCGATGACATGGGCGGCGGCCTCCTCGTCGACCTGGTAGTGGTCCTTGCCGCCGAGGTAGTAGTCGTACATCCGTGCCGAGTGCGGCTTGGTGGTGTCGATGTTCATCGTGTTCATGGCTTGCGTGCGACCCCCGCCCACATCGATATGTCCGCGCTGCGAATGTCCCCGGGACGCTCATCGGCGTCCGGCTTCCAGTGGTGCGGCTCCGAGACGCCCGGGTCGACGAGTTCCATGCCCTCGAAGAAGCCCGCGACCTCGTCCTTGGAGCGGGTGATGAAGGGGATCCCGTTCTCCTTGTAGACCGCGATGACCTTCCGCCAGGTGTCCGCCGAGAAGTCGTGGGTGGAGTGCGAGAGCATCAGATAGCTGCCCGAGGGGAGGGGGTCCATCAGCTCGCGGACGATCTCGTACGGCTTCGCCTCCTCCGGGATGAAGTGGAAGAGCGCGTTGACCGACAGGGCCACCGGCCGGTCGAGGTCGAGCGTCTCCAACAGCTCCGGAGCCGTCATGATCTTCCGCGGCTCGCGCACATCGGCCTCGACGTAGGCGGTGCGCCCCTCGGGGGTGCCGTTCAGCAGGGCCTGGGCGTAGGCCAGCACGATGGGGTCGTTGTCGGTGTAGACGACGCGGGCGTCGGGGGCGACGCTCTGGGCGACCTGGTGGAGGTTGGGCTCGGTGGGGATGCCGGTGCCGATGTCGAGGAACTGCCTGATCCCCGCCTCGCCCGCCAGCCAGCGGGTCGCCCGGTGGATGAAGCCCCGGTTGACGTGGGCGTTGAGCCTCACAGTCGGATGGACGGCCATCACCTTGGCGGCGGCCTCCGCGTCCACCTCGTAGTGGTCCTTGCCGCCCAGGTAGTAGTCGTACATCCGGGCCGGGTGCGGCTTGGTGGTGTCGATCCGGCCGGGGGCGAGGTGGCGCTCGCTCATGCGGCCCTCCGTTCTGCTGCGGTACCCGCCGAGGTGGTCAGGTTCGGTTCTGTACGGGTGAGGAGGAAGTCCGCGGCACCGGCCTTGGCGCCCTGGATGAACTTCTCGATCTCGAGGGGGGTGTAGATCAGCGCGGGGCCGTCGGGGTCGGTCGACTGGCGCAGCGCCACGCGGCCGTCGCTCAGCTTCATGACCTCGACGCAGGCGCCGCCGTTCGGGCCGCTCCAGGGCTTGCGCCAGCCTTCGGCACCGAGGTGCTTGGCCGGCATGCCGTTGTAAATGTGATCCACCTGATCCACGGTCAGAGCTCCTTGCGAATCTCACGGAGGAAGGCCTCCGTGCGCCGCGCCGGTGTGGCCTGGGTGCCCATTCGGTCGAGGGCCTCCAAGTAGGCGGCCACGTCCGCGCGTTCGTCGAGATAGCCGGCCCCGGTCAGTCCCTCGACATAGACGATGTCCGGCAGTTCCGGGATCTGGAACCGGAAGAGCTGGAACGGTCCGCCCATGCCCGGGTGCGGTCCGGCGGCGAACGGCACCACCTGCAAGGTGACGTTCGGCATCTGGATGGCCTCGATGAGGCGGTCGATCTGCGCGCGCATGACGTCCGGTCCGCCGATGGGCAGGCGGAACACCGGCTCGTCCATCACGACCCACAGATGAGGTCCGTCGGGTCGGTTGAGCAGTTCCTGACGCTCCATCCGCAGGGCGACCCGCCGGTCGAGTTCCTCGGGGTCGGCCTGTGGGAATCCGATGCTCAGCAGCGCCCGTGCGTAGTCTTCGGTCTGCAGCAGTCCGGGGATGAAGTGGGGCTCGTACGCGCGGATGCGGCTGGCCGCACCCTCGAGGCTCACATAGAGGCTGAACCAGTCCGGCAGGACATCGCGGAAGCGATGCCACCAGCCGGGTCTGTTGGCGTCCTCGGCCAGGGAGAGGAAGGTCTCGATCTCCTCCTGGTCGACCCCGTAGGTCTGCAACAGCTTCTCGACGTAGGGGAGTTTGAGGCCGACCTCGGCCTTCTCCATCCTGCGTACCGTCGTCTGGTTGACGTGCAGCGCTCTGGCGGCCTCGTCGTAGCCGACGCCGGCTTTCTCGCGAAGGTCCCGCAGGCGCATGCCGAGGACCATCTGCCCGACGGTCGGGGCAGACCGCGCTTCACCCACGCCTTACCTCCTCGGACGGTCTTGTGGGCCTCAGTGTGCCACGCTCGGGATGAACCCGAACAGAGTGCTCTGGCTATTCTGCATTTTGCAGAACGCCGCTTGCCAACTGACGTGTACAGCATCGATAGTGAGAGGGTGACCGGTCCCAAAGGGGCTGGCGCGTCGCCGACTTGCGGCATTCGAACCCCCCACCGGTAGACGGAAGGCGAACGGCCGTGGCACTGCCTCAACGCATGACGATGGCCCGCCCGCTGCTCCCCGGCGGATTCGACGCCGGGGTCCGCCAGGAGAGGTTCCAGCTGCCCGCGCTGGGCGCGTCGGTGGCCGCCGCCCGCCGCCGGGTCCGCTCCCGGGTGCCGGTCTGGGGATTCTGCGAGGACGTCTGCGACGCGGCGGAGCTGGTGATGTCCGAGCTGTTCACCAACGCCCTCGTCCACACCGGCAGCGAGCAGATCCTCTGCGTCCTGCGGGCGGAGGCGCGCCGGACGCTGTACGTCGAGGTGGCCGACCAGGGCGGCGGATCCGCCGGACCGGCCCCGCGCCAGGCGAGCGCGGAGGACGAGGGCGGGCGGGGGCTCGCGCTGGTCCGGGCCATGGCCGCGGCCTGGGGGGACCGCCCCGGGCTGAACGGCGGCCGGGTGGTGTGGGCCCAGCTCACCTCCCTGGTCTGAGCCGCCCCGGCCTGCCCGGCCCTGGTCCGAGCCTCTCCGGCCTGGGTGCGTCTGTCCGGCCGCCTCGGCCTGCCCCTTCCTGCCCGCCACCGCCCCGGCCTGCCCGTTCCCGTCCGCCCCGGCGTCGTTAGCATGACCGGGTGCCCGCCCTTCCACGCCGCCGTCTGCTGACCCTCACGGCGGGCTGCGCCCTCGCGGCGGGCCCCCTCCAGGGATGCGCCGGCGACGGCCCCACCGGCCGGGTCCGGCTGGCCACCGGCCCTCGGGGCGGACCGTACGCGATCTTCGGCAGCCGGCTGGCCGACGAGGTGCACCGGGCCCACGACCGGCTCACGGTGCGCGTGCTCACCACCGCGGCGAGCGTGGAGAACCTGCGCATGCTGGGCGACGGCCGGGCCGACCTGGCCCTGGCCCTCGCCGACAGCGCGGCCGACGCCACCGCGGGACGCGGCATCTTCCCCGGCCCCGCGCCCGTCGCCGCGCTCGCCCGGCTCTACCTCAACTACCTCCATCTCGTCGTGCCCGCCGACTCGCCGATCGAGGAGCCGGGCCGGCTCGCCGGGCGCACGGTGTCCCTCGGCGCGGCCGAGTCCGGCACCTCGGTGACCGCCGGCCGGGTGCTCGCCGCCGCGGGCGTACGCCGCATCCACTCCGTACGGCTGGGCCTCGACGAGTCCATCGCGGCGCTGACCGGGCGGGAGGTGGCCGCGTTCTTCTGGTCCGGCGGCGCGCCGACCCGGGCCATCGCACGGCTGGCCCGCCGCCGCCCCGTCCGTCTCGTCCCGCTCGGCGGCCTGGCGCCCGCGCTGCGCCGCGAGCACGGCCCCGTCTACGAGAGCGTCTCGATCCCCGCCGGGGTGTACGGCCTGCGCGCCCCGGTCGCGACCGTCGCCACCCCCAGCTATCTGGTCTGCCGCACCGGCCTCGCCGACGACACGGCCCGCGCCGTGACCGGCGTCCTCTTCGAGGCCCGCGGCCGCCTCCCGGTCCCGGACGCCCCCGGCAGCCGGCTCGACGAGCGGTACGCCATCAACACCGGCACGGTGCCGCTGCACCCGGGGGCGGCGGCGTACTACCGCGAGGTCTACGGCTAGCCGACCGGTCGAGCCGTTAGCCGGTCCAGCCGTCCGGCAGCCGCACCTCGACGACGAGGCCGTGCGGCGTGGCGGGCCGCAGGGCCAGTTCGCAGTCGGCGGCGCGGGCCAGCTCCGAGGCGATGGCCAGGCCGAGCCCGCTGCCGGGGACGTTGCCGTGGCCGGGGGAGCGCCAGAAGCGGCCCAGGGCCGCGTCGAGCTGCTCGGCCGCGAGCCCGGGGCCGTCGTCGGCGATCCGCAGCACGCGTCCCTCCAGACGGACCGTGACCGTGCCGCCCGGGGGCACGAACTTCGCCGCGTTGTCCAGGGCGATGTCGGCGATCCGGGCGGCCGCGGCGGGCAGCGGGGCGGTGGCCGGGCCCGGCTCGTCCAGCTCCACGGCCAGGGTCAGCTCGCGTGCCGCGTAGACGTCGTGCCAGATGGCCAGCCGCTCCCGCAGCGCCGCCAGGGTGATCGGTTCGGGCGCCGCCGTGCCTGCCTCGACCCGGGCGAGTTCCAGCAGGTCCTCGGTGAGCCGTCCGAGCCGGTCCACCTCGGCCAGGGCCTCGGCGAACTCCTCGGAGCCCTCCTCTGTCAGGTGCGGCTCCAGGTTCTCCAGCCGCAGGGACAGCACGGTCAGCGGGGTGCGCAGCTCGTGGGAGGCGTCCGCGACGAAGGCGCGCTGCCGCTCCAGGGCGGCCGAGACGGCGTCGGCCATCGTGTTGAAGCGGCGTTCCAGGAGCCGCAGCTCGGCCGGGCCGCGGCCGCCGTCGCGCACCCGGGCGTCCATCCTGCCCTCGGCGATGGCGCGGGTGGTGAGGTCCAGTTCGGTCACCGGGCGCAGGATCCACCGCGCCAGCCTGCGGGCGGCGATCAGGGCGCAGAGCACGGCGACCACCGAGCCGGCCGCGATGGCGGCCCAGACCAGCGCGACATCGCGCCGGGCCGCCGCCGTGGACACCTTCATCACCACCACGCCGAAGACCTGCGCGTCCCGGCCCACCGGCTCCGCGACCCGGGCCGAGGCGGGGCCGAAAGGGGTGACCAGGGGCAGGCCGGCGGTGGTGCGGCCGGACAGCGCGCGCTCGGCGGGGTCCTCGGCCCAGGCCCCGCCGCCCGCCACCCGCTTGCCGTCCCGGTCGCGGATCTCCACCGCGGTGCCGTACAGCCGGTGGTAGCGGGACACCTCCTGGACCAGCCCGGAGGTGTCCCCGTCGCGGATCGCCTGGTCGGCCAGTTCGGCGAAGCGGGTGGCGTCCGCGCGCCGCTCCAGCAGCAGCCGGCCGGTGCGGTGCGAGGAGTACGCGAGGGAGAAGGGCACGGCGAGCGCGGTCACCAGGCAGGCGATGAGCACGGTGTAGACGCTCAGGATCCTCAGCTGCATCCGCCGCTTCCCAGGCGGTATCCGGTGCCGCGCAGCGTCTCCACCAGCCACGGGCAGCCGCTCTTGGAGCGGATCCCGGCGATGTGCACGTCCAGCGAGCGGGAGGCCGACAGCAGCAGGTCCCCCCACACCGCGTCCAGGATCTCCTCCCGGCTGCGGACCACCCCGGGCTCGCGGGCCAGCAGAGCCAGCACGTCGAACTCCCGGCGGGTGAGGGCGACCGGCCGGCCGTCCACCTCCAGCTGCCGGGCGGCCAGGTCGATGCGGACGCCGCCCACGGCCACCACCGGGCCGGACGCGGGCAGCGGGCGGGTGCCCCGCCGTACGACGGCCTCCATGCGGGCCACCAGCTCGGCCGTGCGGAACGGCTTGACGAGGTAGTCGTCGGCGCCGCCGCGCAGGCCGCGCAGCACATCCCGCTCCTCCGACCTGGCGGTGAGCACGATGACCGGGACGGCGGAGGCGCGGCGCAGCCGGCGCAGCGCCTCCAGGCCGTCCATGTCGGGCAGGCCCAGGTCGAGCAGGACGAAGTCGTTGCCGTCCTTGAGCCGCAGGGCGTCGTCCCCGCGCCCGGCGCGGGCGACCTGGTGCCCCAGCCGGTCGAGGGTGGCGGTCAGCGCCGCCGCCAGCCGGTCGTCGTCTTCGACCAGGAGAATACGCATGGGCGTAGGTTGACCTGCTCCCCGGCCTGAAGTCCAGGGACGGAGGCGGTCCCGGGCGGGCACCCCTGGGGGGGGCGCGCTCGAAGGGCGCGGGGAGGAGGCAGCCGGTGACGGTCGGTATTCACCCGGGTGGGCCGTCGAAAGGGCGGCGCTGCGTCCGTGCGGGCCGCTACTTCCGGGACACCGCCGCCGACGAGGCCAAGCACGAGGCGGCCTTCCGGCAGGCGCTCAACAAGCTGGGCTGACCGCCCCGGCGGAACCCGCGAGGGGCTCGCACATACGCGAGGCGGTCCGGCCGGCCGAGGCTTCGCGCCGGCCGGCCGGACCGCCTCCGGCGCGGCTGCCGCCCGGCACCCTCTCGCTGTCACGGGGCGCTGTCACGGGGCCAGGGAGAAGTAGCTCTCCTCTTCCTGCGAGAAGTGCAGCCGCAGGACGGTGTGCAACCCATAGAGACACGAGCGCAGATCGTCGAGTTGATCGGCGTCGAGGCCGCCGCGGGCGTGGGCCAGGCGCAGGTGTGTGGCGACGCGCCGGGAAAGACGCTCGATCTCGGTATGGGCGCGGCTCATGGTGGCGGTGGCCTCGGGGCCGCCGAGCGTGGGAGCGAGCGCGGGGTAGAGCTGGTGCTCCTCGGCGTACTCGTGCGGCAGGAGCCGTTCGGTCAGGAGCCGGTGCGTCTCCTCGACGGCCGCCAGGGCCTGGGGGCCGGAGCTGTCGGAGAGGCGGTCGGCCGCGGCGCGCACCGCCTCGAGGACGTCCTGGAGATCGTCGTGTTCGGCGGCGAAGCGGTGGATGAGGGCTTCGGCGGCCGGCGCGAGAGCCGGCCGGGCAGCCTGGTCTACGCGCAGAGCCCGCAGGGCGTTGAGGATGACCGCGACGTCGATGCCCTCCTGGAGCAGGGCGCCGGCGGCGGGCGGCAGCAGGCCGACGGCGGCCGCGGCCATGGCGGCGAGCGACATCAGCATCCCGCCCAACGCGCTCTGTACGGCGATGCGCCGCGCCCGTCCGGCTATGGTGACGGCATCGGCGAGACGGTCCACGCGGTCGGTGGTCAGCACGATGTCGGCGGCCTCGGAGGAGGCGGTGGAACCGCGGGCGCCCATGGCCACCCCGACGTCCGCCGCGGCGAGCGCGGGGGCGTCGTTGACGCCGTCGCCGACCATGACGGTGACGGCGCGGTCGCGTTCGGCGCGGACCGCGGCGACCTTGTCCGCGGGGCTGAGCTCGGCCCGTACGCCGTCGAGGCCGAGCACGGCGGCGACCTCGTGGGCGGGCTCGGCGCGGTCACCGGTGAGCATCATGATCCGCTCGACGCCCGCCGCCCGCAGGTGGCGCAGGGTCCTCGGCGCGTCGGAGCGGATGGGATCGCGCAGCAGCACGGCGCCGGCCACCTGACCGTCGACGGTCAGCCAGGCGACGGCCGCACCGTCGAGCAGGGCGCGGTTGTCCACCCCCGCGGCCCAGGACGGCGCGGCCCCCGCGGTGTCGATCCGGCCGATGGACGCCCGGTGCCCGTCCACGGTGCCCGAGGCGCCCCGGCCGGGATCCTCGGTGACGTTCGACGCCACGGGCGGTCCCAGTCCGCGTTCCCGGGCGGCGTCGACGATGGCGTGGGCCAGCACATGCGGGGAGTACTGGTCGAGTGCGGCCGCCAGGCGCAGCACCTGCGCCGGCTTCCACCCCGGTGCCGCGGCGACGTCGAGCACCCGGGGGCGGCCGCCGGTAAGGGTGCCCGTCTTGTCCAGCAGCAGGGTGCGGGCTCGGCTGAGGTTCTCCAGAGCCCCGCCACCGCGGACCACCACACCCAGGCGTGAGGCACGGGACAGCCCGGAGACGATCGCGACCGGCGCGGCCAGCAGCAGCGGACACGGGGTGGCGACCACCAGGACCGCCACCGCCCGTACCGCGGATCCGCTGAGCAGCCAGGCCACCCCGGCCACCGCGAGGGACAGGGGCAGGAACCAGGCCGCGTACCGGTCGGCCAGGCGCACCACGGGCGCGGATTCCGCGCCGGCCTGCCGAGCCAGCCTTACGATCTCGGCATAGGCGCTGTCCCGCTCCGTGGCGGTGGCCCTCAGGTCGAAGGCGCCGCCGGCGTTGATCACCCCGCTGCGTACGGCCTCGCCCTTCGCCCGCTCGACCTGAACGGCCTCCCCGGTGAGCACCGACTCGTCGAACACGGCCGTGGCGCTCTCCAGGCGGCCGTCGACCGGGACCACTTCTCCCGGGCCCACCACCAGCAGGTCGCCGACCGCCACCTCGGCGAGCGGCACCGAGCGCGCCCCGGCGTCGGTGACGCGCCGGGCCGTGCGCGGCGCGCGTTCCACCAGGGCCCGCACATCGTGGGAGGCACGCCGCCTCGCCGCGGCCTCGAGGGTGCGGCCGGTGGCCAGCATCAGGGCGATCAGCGCGCCGGCCAGGTACTCGCGCACGGCCAGGGTGCCGCCGAGGGCCAGGACCGCGAGCAGGTCCACGCCCGCGTGCCCGCGACGCAGCGCGGCCACGACCCACCCCACCGCGGGGACGAAGGCCGCCACGGTCCCCAGCCCCCAGCACAGGTCCGCGAGCCCGCCGGCACCGACGGCCCAGGCCACACCGCCGGCCGTCAGAGCGGCCGCCGTGACGGCGAGGAGGGACGGTTCCAGGCGCGCGAGGACGGCGGCCGCCGAACGGCGGGCCGGCCCCGTGGCGGAGAAGGGGTTCATGGCACACCTCTGGTGTCCATCCTCGGCCCGCGTCCGGTCCGGCACATCTCGGCGCCGGTCCGGCCGCGCGGAGCCGGCGGTCAGCCGGTGGTCAGACGGCGGTCCGGGTCGCCTCCGCGGGCGCGGCGGGCTCCTCGGAGCGGGCCTGGGTGAGGGAGGTGTCCCGGGTCTCCCGCATGGTCAGGTAGACCACCAGCGACACGGCCGCGCAGCCCGAGACATACCAGTAGAACCCGGACTCCGCGCCCGCGTTCTTGAACCACAGCGCCACGTATTCGGCGGTGCCGCCGAACAGGGCGTTCGCCAGCGCGTAGGGCAGGGCGACACCGAGCGCCCGCACATGCGTGGGGAACAGCTCGGCCTTCACCACGGCGTTGATGGAGGTGTAGCCGGTGACGACGACCAGCGCGGCGAGCGAGAGCAGCAGCGCGCCGAGGAAGGTGTCGGCGTGCGACAGCGCGGTCATGATGGGCACGGTGGCCAGCATCGAGCCGACGCCGAAGGTGATCAGCAGCGGGCGGCGCCCGATCCGGTCCGACAGCGCCCCGGCCAGCGGCTGGAGCAGCATGAACACGAACAGGGCGCAGAAGCTGACCAGTGAGGCGTCGGACTTGCTCAGCCCCGCCGTGTTGGACAGGTACTTGGTGAGATAGGTGGTGTACGTGTAGTAGGCGACCGTGCCGCCCATGGTCAGCGCGATGACGAGGGCGGCCTCCTTGCGGTGGCGCAGCAGCTCGCCGAGGGTCCCGCGCTCGCCCGCCGTGTCCGAGTCGGCCTCGGCGTACACCTCGGTCTCCAGCAGGTTGCGCCGCAGCCAGAAGACCACGGCCGCGGCCACGGCCCCGACGATGAACGGGATGCGCCAGCCGTAGGAGTGCAGCGCGTCGTCGGACATGGTGTGCTGGAGCACGATCTGCAGGCCCAGGCCGATCAGCTGGCCGGCGGTCATGGACACGTACTGGAAGCTGGACACGAAGCCGCGGCGGCCGGGCTGGGAGGCCTCCGTCAGATATGTCGCGCTCGCCGCGTACTCGCCGCCGACCGACAGGCCCTGCAGCAGCCGGGCCACCAGCAGCACCGCCGCGCCGAAGTAGCCGACCTGGTCGTAGGTGGGCGCGATGGCGATGAGCAGCGCGCTGGTCGACATCAGGGTCACGGTGAGGGTGAGGGCGGCCTTGCGGCCGCGCCGGTCGGCGTAGCGGCCCAGCAGCCAGCCGCCGACCGGGCGCATGAAGAAGCCGACGGCGAAGATGCCGGCGGTGTTCAGCAGCTGCGCGGTCGGGTCGCCCTTGGGGAAGAAGGACGCGGCGAAGTACGTGGCGAAGCTGGCGTAGACGAACCAGTCGAACCATTCGACCAGGTTGCCGATCGATCCGCCGATCACGGCTCGCCACGGTGTGCGCGCCGTGGGCGCGGGGGAACTGCTGACGGACACAGGGGCCTCCTCGAGCATGCGGGTGAGTGGCGGCCCGCCCCGGGGGGACGCCGCCGCGGGTGGCAGCTTCGACGCGCGAGGTGTGCGGAGTACAGCCCCGGGGCCCAGAGCTAACCTCCGCTTAACACAGACCCTTGAGGCGGTATGGGGCCCTTGGGGCTGTGGTGAAACTCCAACAACTGGTTCAATACCTTCCGCATGTCGTCGGACGTGTCGAGCACCACCGTCGGGATTTCCTCACCCGGCAACTGGCATGCGTAACGCGCCTGGATCACGAAGGTGAACAACACCGACGTGGACATCCATTACTACCTGGACGGCACCTGGAAAGCGGTCCACCGCGGGGGCGGCGGCTTCCGGGGCACGACCCCGGAACCCGCTGTCTCAGCTGCCCGTCAATTGCTGACGTTCGTGCAGGGAGAGCTCGCCCAGAGCGGCCAGCCGATTCCTTCCCCAGGCGCCCAGCGGCTTGAGCGCAGCATTGAGATCCTCGCCCAGCTCGGTGAGCGAGTACTCCACCTTGGGCGGCACCTGGTCATAGATCTCCCGGTGGACGATCCCGTCCGCCTCCAACTCCCTCAGCTGCTGGGTGAGCACCTTTTCGCTCACCCCCGGGACCAGTCGCTTCAATTCACCGAACCGGCACCGCTGGTAATCGAGCGCCCAAATGATCAGCACCTTCCACTTGCCGCCAATGACATCCACAGCCGCGTCCAGGCCACAGACATATGGCCGCTTCCTCATGACCCCATCCCCACTGACCTCAAGGTAAGTACGCACTTTCAAGTCCGTACTTGCCCACCGTACAGCGAGCGGCAAGGCTCAAGGCAGGCGCGCCGAGACCGATACGACCGAGCATCACCTGAGCAACGGGAGCACCCGAACATGAGCAACACCCCCGTGACCGTCCTCGGCCTGGGCGACATGGGCACGGCACTGGCCCGCGCCCTGCTGAAGGCGGGACACCGCACCACCGTCTGGAACCGCACGGCCGCCAAGGCCGAAGCGCTCGTCGCCGAGGGCGCGCTGCGCGCGGAGACGGTCGCCGAGGCCGTCGCGGCGAGCCCGCTGGTGGTGGTGTGCCTGCTGGACTACGACTCCGTGCGGCAGACCCTCGACCCGGTGGCCGGGGCGCTGTCCGGCACGGCCGTGGCCAACCTGACCAGCGGAACCCCGCGCCAGGCCCGCGAGATGGCCGCATGGGCGGCGGAGCGCGGCGCCGACTACCTCGACGGCGGCATCATGGCCGTCCCCCCGATGATCGCCACCCCCGCCGCCTTCGTGCTCTACAGCGGATCGCGGAGCGTCTTCGAGACCCACCGGGCGGCGCTCGACGCCCTGGCGCAGAGCCACTACCTGGGCGAGGACGCCGCGCTGGCCCCCCTGCAGGACATCGCCCTGCTCAGCGGGATGTACGGCATGTTCTCCGGCATCCTGCACGCCTTCGCGCTCACCGGCAGCGAGGGCATCAAGGCGGCCGACTTCGCGCCGATGCTCCAGCGCTGGCTGAACAGCATGTCGGGCGCCGTGGCCGGCTTCGCCGCGCAGATCGACAGCGGTGACCACGCCCAGGGCGTGGTCTCCAACCTCGCCATGCAGGCGGCCGCCTACCACCACCTACTGGAGGCCGCGGAGGAGCAGGGCGTCAGCCCCGAACTCCTCGCCCCGCTCGGGCCGCTCATGGCCCGCCGCGTCGCGGACGGCCACGGCCACGAGGACCTGTCGGGCCTGGTGCACCTGCTCCGCACCCGGGCCTAGCCCTCCCTAGGTCCGGTCCTGGAGGACCGGCTCGCCACGGACCGACCGCCGCTGGTCGGGTGAGGGGCGCCGCCGGGATGAGCGGCGGCCGCGCGGCAGGCGGTCGTCGGCCCCTCGGGCCGGGCGGGGGATGCGGGGGACCAGCCGGGGCGGGCGACCGACGTCCGCGCCGGCGCCGCCCGCACCCCCGTCCGGCTCCGCCGCCCCGCCGCCCGGTCCACCCCTCCGGTCCGTCTCGTCTGTCCTGTCCGTCCCGTCCGTGTCGTCCGGCCGCCCGCCGCCCGGACCCGCCGCCTCGCCCACCTGCTCCACCGCGTCGCCCGCGTTCGTCCTGTCCGCGTCCGCCGGGCTCGCCGCCTTCGCCGACGCCTCCACGCCGTGCACGGTCAGCATGACCAGACCCGTGCCGGCGACCAGCGCCGCGACCACGGCCAACAGGGCGCCGGGCGCGCCGTGGCGGAAGTGCTCACCCAGCGCGGTGACGCCCACGGCCGTCGCCACCACCGGGTTGACCACGGTGGCCGTCGCCAGCGGCGAGGCCAGCCCGGCACCCCGGTACGACGCCTGGGACAGCAGCACCCCGGCCCCGGCCAGCAGGCCGATCACGGCCAGGCTGGGCAGCCCCGAGGCCCACGCGTCCCACTCCAGCTCCACGGTCACGTTCTTGGTGAACACCGAGGAGACGCCGAAGGCGGCCCCCGCCGCCGCGGCCAGCAGCACGCTGCGCACTCCGGGGCGGCGCGAGCAGCGCGCGGCCACCGCCAGCACCGCGATCGCGCTCACCGTGACCACGGCCACCGTGACCCGCTCCTGGTCCGCCAGCGCCCTTGACCCCGACGAACCGCTCAGCGAGAGCAGCCCGGCGAGCCCCGCCGTGGCCAGCACCGCCCCCCGCCAGCCGGCCGCGCCCACCGGGCGCCGCACGAACACCGCGGCCATCGGGAGCGCGAAAACGATGGTCAGCGCGCCCAGCGGCTGCACCACGCTCAGCGGCCCGTACGCCAGCGCCAGCACATGGAGGACCGCGCCGGTCCCGTTGAGCACCACCGCCGTCCACCAGCGGCCCCGGCGCAGCGCGGCGTACGGGCGGGGCGGCGTCGTCGCCGCGACGTGCTCCTGGAGGATGGCTCCGGCGGCGTAGCAGACCGCCGAGGCCAGGGCCAGCAGCACGGAGAGAGCCAGGGAGGTCACGTCAGGGCCCCCTGGGCCGGTCGGTCGTCGTCCATGTCCTCCACGATGACGGGTTCCGACCGCCGCGTCGTCGTCCCTGAGCCCCCATTGCGCGTACTACCGGCGCAGTACGGCCCTCCGGAAGCGCGCCGTGGCGGTGGCCGTACGGGCGCGCTGCGCCAGCTCGTTCAGCGGCTGGGCCGGGCGGTAGACGGTCACCGCCCCGGGCAGCTTGTCGATCACCAGCGCCTGGGCGGGGGAGGGCGCGACCTCGCCGTCGTAGGCGCGGACGTCCACGTCGTGCAGGCCCGACAGGGTCAGCCGCCGCATCCGCCGCGCCGTCACCACCCGGGAGCGCCCCAGCGTTCCGGTGAGGGCGGCGGCCAGCAGCCGGGTGCGGGCCAGGGGTTGGTCCCCGTCCACGGCCCGGACGTCCAGCAGCCCGTCGTCCAGCCGCTCGCGGTACGCCGGGCCGAACCCCTCGGGGGAGTAGCGGCCGTTGCCGACGAACAGCACCCACAGCCGCCGCCGGTGGCCGTTCACCTCGATCTCCATGGGCGTCGCGGTGCGCAGCACCCGCGCGAGCGCCACCGCGGTGGCCGGCCACTTGCCGAGCCGGCCCTCCAGGCTCTCGCGGACCCGCACCAGCTCGGGGTACATCCCCAGGCTGAAGGTGTTGACGAAGTGTCCGGCCGGCCGGTCGCCCGGCAGCGGGGTCACCCGGGCCAGGTCCACGGCCACGGCGTCGCCCCGGGTCACCGCGTGCACCGTGTCCTCGAGGGCGGGCACCCCCGCGTCCAGGGCGAAGTGGTCGAAGGTGCCGCCGGGGAAGACGGCCAGCGGCAGCCCGCGCTCGGCGGCCAGCGCGGCCGCCGCGTTGACGCTGCCGTCCCCGCCGCAGATCCCCAGCGCCCCGGCCCGCTCGGCGGCGCGCCTGGCGGCCCGGTCCAGCAGCGCCCCGAGGTCGTTCTCCGGCCCGCACTCCAGGATCTCGGCGGCGGGCAGCAGCACCCGCAGCTGCTCGGCGGGGGTCAGCGTGGCCCCCGGGGTGGCGACGCCCGACCGGCGGTTGACGACCACCACCAGGCCCTCGCCCTCGGGCAGCGCCGGGGCCGAGACCCGCGGCCGCGCCCGCGCCGGGACGGTGGGCCGCGGGGGCCACCAGCGGCAGGTCAGCGCGGCCGCGCCGACGCCCACGGCGATCCCGGCGAGGACGTCGCTGGGGTAGTGCACCCCCACGTACACCCGGGAGAAGGCCACCGCGGCGGCGAGCGGGGCGACGAGGATCCCGTACCCGGGGGACTCCAGGGCGACGCCGGTGGCGAAGGCGGCCGCGGAGGCCGAGTGCCCGGAGGGGAAGGAGCTGGTCCAGGGCTGCTTCGCCAGCCGGCGGATCAGCGGCACGCCGTCGATGACCGGACGGCGGCGCTCCACGGTCCACTTGACCACGAGGTTGGACGCCAGCGACGCGGCGGCCAGCGCCCCGACCCCGCGCACCGCGGCGCGCCGGGCGGTCCGGCCGCCGACCCCGGCCAGCACCCCGGCGGTGCCGAACCACAGCTTGCCGTGGTTGGCCGCGCGGGTGAGCCGGGGCAGCAGGGGGTGGGCGCCGCGCAGCCGGCCGGCCGCGACCCGCGCGAACAGCCGTCGGTCGAGGTCACTGATAGGTCTCATGGCACATGCGTATCCCGGATCGGCCCCGGCACGCCATTTTCCTGCCCGTCGGGGTCGATCCGCGCCGTCCGCGCCCCTCAGACGGCGGGCATCCCGGTCGCGGGCGCGGCGAGGCGGGCGGCCGCGGTGCCGAGACCCGTGGGGCCGTACGAGGTCCGCGGCGGCAGGCCCACCGGACGCCGCAGCTCGGACTCCGTGTAGCGGCGGCACTGCCGGTGCCAGACCAGGACCCCGGCCATCCAGTTCTGCAGTTCGCGCGTGTAACCGTCGAGCGTGGCGCGGACCGTGGCGTCCAGCGCCAGGTCCTCGGCCATCGCCGGCAGCTCGGTGGAGACGATCCGCTCGAACTCGCGCATCCGGGAGTTGGCCAGGTCGCCGACGATGTGCAGGGCCTCGGGAACACCGCAGCCGAAGAAGTCCTGGACCACCAGCACACAGTTGTGGATCTCGCCCTCGAACTCGACCTCCTTCCGGAAGGAGTGGAGGTCGTTGAGCAGCCCCGCGTAGTCCCCGGCCGCGTGCTCCATGGCCTGCACCGGACGGGCCCCGAGCACCTCGGGCGGCATCTCGGGCCAGTGGGACAGCCGGGACAGGCTCATGGTCAGGTCCGCCCCGAAGGTCTTGCGGCGCATCTCGATGTAGTCGACCGGGTCCGGGACGCGGTGCTCCATCTCGTTCGCGAGCTCCCAGATCCAGCTGTCCGTCATGTCCTCGATGGTGCGGCGGAAGGCGCGGCGCGCGCTCACCTCCATCGGCCCCGCCGTACGCGACCACAGGTCGGCCAGGCCCCGCTCCAGCGCGTTCAGCGGGACGGGCGTGGCGGTGGACTCCACCGGCATGAAGGCCGCCAGCCGGGCGTTGCTCGCCTTGGCGCCGGCCAGGTCGAAGGTGCGCCCGAAGACGGCCGGGTAGTAGTCGTCCGCGTAGGTGCCCCAGGTGAGCCAGCCGGTGGTCAGGTCCAGCTCCTCCAGGGTGGCGTCCGGGTGGATGCCGGCCGAGCACAGCGCGAAGTCGAAGGCCCGCAGCTTGTGCTCGTCCCAGATGCCGAAGCCGGGGAGCCCGGGCGGAACGTCCAGCATCCCCATCCGCCGCGCCCATCCCACGACGTTCTCCCGGGAGCGGTCCAGATGGGGGCTGAGCAGGGCCGGGTAGGGCATGTGGAGATCCGGGAGCCGCACCGGTCCGACCGCCCGGCGGGGCGGGTGCGCATGGCTCCTGAGCCGGAACGGCAAGGTGGCCGCCAGCGAGGTGACCACGCGGGCCGCCGAGGTGCCCAGGCCCGTCGGCCCGCCCGGGAGCCCCGCCCCGCCGGGGGTGCCCGCCCCGCCGCCGTTCATATAGCGGCTGGAGCGCAGGTGCCACTCATGGCCGCCGGACTGCCAGTCCTGCAGCCCCTTGGCGTAGGTGAGGACGTCCGCGCAGGACCGCGGATCCAGGCCGGCCTCCGCGAACAGCGGCGGCAGCTCGGTGAACACGGTGTGCTCGAACTGCTGCAGCCGTGAGGTGATCAGGTCGTTGACGGCGTCGGCGGCCGCCTGGGTGTCGCAGCCCAGGAACCGCTCGAAGACCAGCACGCCGTTGGACAGCTCCCCCTCGTCCTCGACCTCCCGCTGATAGGAGAACAGGTCGTTGCGCAGATGCACCGCGTCGGCGAACGCGTCCCTGAGCACCAGCAGCGGCCGGCTCGCCGCGACCGGCTCGGGCACCTCCGCGCCCGCCGCGTACTCCACAAGGCCGGCGGACCAGGGGGCGCCGCCGACCTTGCGGCGCATCTCGATGTACTCCAGCGGGTTGGCCACCCGGCCCTCGCGGATGTTGGACAGCTCCCACATGCTCTCTTCGAGCAGATGCCGGGTGGCCTCGGCGAACCGCCGCCGCCAGCCCGGGGACATGGCCGGTGTGGTACGGGCCCACAGGTCGGCGAGGCCCCGCTCCACCGCGTTCCCCGGCTCCCCGGCGGCCTCCTCCTCCGGGCGCACCGGCATGAAGGCCCGCAGCCGGTCCAGATACGCCTTGGCGCCGGCCATGTCCTGGCTGCGCTTGAAGCTCTCCAGGAAGTGGTCGTCGAAGAAGAACACCCACACGTACCAGTCGGTCACCGTGGCCAGCACCTCGGCCGGCGCGTCCGGGTGGGTGTAGGCGCAGAGCAGGGCGTAGTCGTGGGAGTCGAAGTCGGACTCGTCCCACACGCCCGACCCCTCGATCATCTCCATCGCGCGGGCCCATCGCTTGGAGTGCTCCCGGGCCGCCGCCAGATGGGGATTGAGCCGGGCCGGATAGGGCTCGTAGAAGTCCGGCAGCTCGAAGGGCTGTGACATCCGCGCCTCACCTCTCGTCGTGTCGGGGACGGACGGTCAGTCGCGCCCGTGGGAGATCTCGACGTTCTCCAGGACGCCGAGCGCGTCCGGCACCAGGACGGCCGCGGAGTAGTAGGCCGTGACGAGGTAGGAGATCAGCGCCTTCTCGTCGATGCCCATGAACCGCACGGACAGACCGGGCTCGTACTCGTCGGGCAGCCCCGTCTGGTGCAGCCCGACGACGCCCTGGTCGTCCTCCCCGGTGCGCATGACGATGATGGAGCTGGTGCGCTCCTTGGTGATGGGGATCTTGTTGCAGGGCAGGATGGGCACCCCGCGCCAGGCGGGCACCTTGTTGCCGTTCAGATCGACGTGGTCGGGGTAGAGGCCGCGGGAGTTCAGCTCGCGGCCGATGGCGGCGATGGTGCGCGGGTGGGCGAAGAAGAACCGCGAGCCGCGGCGACGGCTCAGCAGCTCGTCGAGGTCGTCCGGGGTCGGCGGGCCGGAGTGGGTCTGGATCCGCTGGCTGTACTCGGCGTTGTGCAGCAGCCCGAACTCGCGGTTGTTGATCATCTCGTGTTCCTGCCGCTCGCGCAGGGCCTCGATGGTCAGCCGCAACTGCTGCTCGGTCTGGTTCATCGGCTTGTTGTAGAGGTCCGCCACCCGGGTGTGCACCCGCAGCACGGTCTGGGCGACGCTGAGCTCGTACTCGCGCGGATGGAGCTCGTAGTCGACGAAGGTCCCGGGCAGGTCCACCTCGCCGACGTGGCCGGAGGACACCGCGATCTCGGCCTCGCCCCGCTCGTTCTGCCGCTGCCGGGGGAGCGCGGCGAACTCGGCGACATGCGCCTGGAGGGCGGGCGAGCCCTCCACGATCGAGGTGAACTCGCGCTGCGGAAGCGCCAGCAAGGTGCCGCTGGTGACGGCCTTGGCGGTGTACTCCCACGTCGAGTCGGCGCGAAGCAGGCACTGCTCGCCGAACCGGTCGCCGTCTCCCAGCACGCCCAGGCGGGTGGGCTCGCCGTACGCGCCGCTGCCGGTCTTCTGCACCTTGCCGTGCGCGATCAGATAGAGGTGGTCGGCGGCCGTGCCCTCCTCCACCAGCACCTCGCCGGCCTCGAAGTCGCGCTGGACGAAGCGGTTGGCGAGCGCCGTCAGCACGCCCACGTCCTCGAAGCCGCGCAGCACCGCCAGCTCGCCGAGCTCACGCGGAATGACCTGGACCCGCGAGCCGGTCTTCACGAACTCGATGCGTCCGTCCCCGACCGTGTACGTCAGGCGCCGGTTGACCCGGTACACCCCGCCCTCGGTCTGCACCCACGGAAGCACCTTGAGCAGCCAGCGGGAGGTGATCCCCTGCATCTGCGGTACGGACTTGGTGGTGGTGGCGAGGTTGCGTGCGGCGGCGGTGCCGAGGCTGAGCTGCTCCTGCGGTTCCGGCTGCGCTTCGCTGGCCGCGTCTACCGACATCAGCCGTGTCTCCTTTGCGTGCGGGGGGTTGGGCGCGAACAACCAGCACGCTAGGGGCCGTTGGGCGACGGGAGCGGGAACGGCGGACGCGGCTCATCAGATCGGATGACCGTGAGATCGCCGGGGTTTAACGATCAGGTCGCCGGTCAGCCGCCCGGCAGGGCGGCGGCGGCCGACTCGGCGAGGGCGGTGGCCCGTTCGCAGGGCCGGTCCCCGGCGCGTGCCCCGCTGAGGACCAGGCGCACCCTCTCGGTCGGCCCGTCGGCGTGGCTCCGGCCCGCGTGGGCGAACACCTCGACCGCGCAGGTGCCCTCACCCTCGTACCCCGGCATCACGACGGCGTCGTGTCCGCTGAGCCTGGTGAACCGGCTGTTCTCCGGAAGGGAGAAGAAGCCCTGGTCGAACCTCAGCCCCACCCCCAGGGGGCCGGTGGTGCTCGTCCAGTCGCAGGCCCACCGGCCGAAGCCGGCGTCCGGGTCCCGGGCGTCGATGCCCGGGACGACCTCCAGCGCCCGGGCGTCGAGCAGCCCGCAGGCCTCCCGCCGGGCCAATGAGTCGGCCGGCGGCCCCGGCGAGCGCCGGGGGAGCACTCCCCGGCCGAGCACGCCGGGAGCGGGCGCAGCGCCCGCTCCCGGCGTGCTCGGGCACGACCGTGACCGGGGCGCCCCCCGCGCGAGGACACGCGCGACGCCCCGCCCGGAAAAGGTCGTCCGGGCGGGGCGTCGGCCACCGGGGGCTACAGGGCGGTGATCAGTCCTGCTGCGCGCCCTCGGGGAGCTGGCGCCACTTCACCGTGGTGCGGGTGTTGAACGCCCAGTCCAGCATCTTCTTGGCGTCCGGGTACCGCTTCGGGGCGTTGAGGATCACGCCCACGATCGTGCGTCCGCCGCGCTTGGCGGCGAAGACGAGGCACCTGCCGGGCGCCGTGCCGGTGCCCGTCTTGACGCCGATCGCGCCGCTGTACGAACCCAGCAGCCGGTTGGTGTTGTTCCAGTAGTACGTCCTGGTCCTGCCGTTGGCCGCGGGGGCCTTCTGGATGGTGTCCACGGACTTGACGACCGTGGCCAGGGTGGAGTTGCCGAGCGCGTGCCGGGCCAGCTTGGTCAGGTCGCGGGGCGTGGTGTAGTTCTGCCCCCCGTCCGATATGCCGTCGAAGGTGTCGTAGTGGGTCTTGGTCATCCCCAGCGCGGCGGCCTTCTTGTTCATCTTCCCGATGAAGGACTTGGTGCGCTTGGCCGTGGTGTCACCCGTGCCGAACGTGTCGGCGAGGGCCATGGCCGCGTCGCAGCCGGACGGCAGCATCAGGCCGTACAGCAGCTGTTTGACGGTGAGCTTGTCCCCCTTCTTCAGGTCGGCCTTGCTGCCGCCGACCCGGGCGACGTAGTCGATGTACGACTGCTTGACGGCGACCTTCTTGCCGAGGTCCACCCCCCTCGTGTCGAGCACCACGACCGCGGTCATGAGCTTCGTGGTGCTCGCCATCGGCCGCTTGGTGTCGGCCGCCTTGGCCCACAGCTGCTTGTTCGCGCCGCTGTCGAACAGGTACGCGCCCTTGGCGCTGATGCCCGACGGGCCGCCGGCGGCCTGGGCGCTCGACGTGGGCAGCGCGACCGACAGGGCGGCCGTGGAAGCGATGACGGCCGCTCCCCAGCGACGCACCGCGGTTCCCCCAGATCTTCCCATATGCCCTCCATCTCCTCGTGAGTTCATGGGCGAGCGCATCATGTCATCGAGGGACGGAAGGGAAGAGGCCGGGGCGTCAGTTACCGGATGCCGCCCAGGCGTAGGCGGCCTCGGCGTCGAACTCCCGCTGGCCGCCGGCAAAGAGCAGCCCGGCCGAGGCGAACGGGGCGGTGCCCCCCGGCTCGTCGCGCCCGCCCGGGGCGCCGCCGCCCGGGGCCTCGCCGTCGGGCACGCCGCCCGGGGCGCCGCCTTCGGGGGCGTAGGGGACCGCGATGCAGCGCATGCCCGCCCGGCGCGCCGCCTCCACCCCGGGTGCCGCGTCCTCCACCACCACGCAGTCGGCGGGGGCGACGCCCAGTCGGCGCGCGGCCTCCAGGAAGACATCCGGCTCCGGCTTCCCGCGGCCCACCTCCTCCGCCGAGACCCGCACGGTCAGCAGCGGGCCCAGACCGGTCGCCTCCAGTACGGCGTCGATCGCGGCGCGGGAGGACCCGGACGCCACGGCGACGGGGTGCCCGGCGGCGCGCAGCCGCTCCGCGAACGCGCGCATCCCCGGGAAGGCCCTGGCAGAGGTGCGGACCAGCTCCAGGTAGTGCCAGTTCTTGACGGCGGCCAACTCGTCCACCGGCGCGTCGATACCGTGCTCGCGGCGCAGGATCTCCAGCGTCTCGCGGGTGCCGATGCCGAGGAAACGCAGGTGCCGCTCCCAGGTGAAGCCCGTGACGCCGTACCGCTCCAGGGTCAGCCGCCCCGCCTCGTAGTAGTGCGGCTCGCTGTCCACGAGCGTGCCGTCCAGGTCGAAGAGCACCGCGGGGGTGCGGGGCGGGGGCGTGGCGCGGGACGTCATGGGCACCAGCATGCCAAGCGGGCGGTCAGCCCTCCCGACGGGCCCCCGCCCGGTCGCGCCCGCCCGCCGCCGCCCGCCCCACCGACTCGACCAGCGGCAGCACCCGGTGGGCCACCCGCTGGCGCAGCGCCATCTCGGTGCGGGTGCGGACCACCCCGGGCAGCCGGATGAGCCGCTGGACGACGTCCTCCAGGTGCTCGTTGTCCCGCGCCACGACCCGGGTCAGCAGATCCCCGGCGCCGGTGATCGAGAACGCCTCGAGGATCTCGGGCACCCCGGCCAGCGCGTCGCCGACGTCGTCCAGATAGCCCTGGGTCACCTCGATATGGACGAAGGCCAGGACCGGATGGCCGAGGGCGGAGGGGGACACGCTCGGCCCGTAGCCGGTGATCACCCCCGCGCGCTCCAGCCGGTCCAGCCGCGCCTGCACGGTGCCGCGCGCGACGCCCAGGACGCGGGCGTACTCGCGCACGCTGGTGCGCGGCTGCTCCAGGAGCAGCCGCAGGATCTTCGCGTCCAGCGCGTCCACTGCCGCCGCCATGAGCGGAAGCCCTCCCTCCGGCTGTCTCCGACCTCTGCGGAAGGCGACTGTACGCCAAGGGGCCATTGGCTCTCCTCCGGCCCGCCGATGACGGGCAGGACTGTGCCAATGGCCCAGCGATCCCGGCCTCTCTTGAGCCAGGCGCCTTGACCGTGCTGTGATGACGGGGTCAATGGCGCTGCGGATCCCGCGGCGCCTTTTTCACGCGCGGGCGCCGAGAGGGAGCGGGGAAGCGGTGCGGCTGAAGAGGGTGTTCGTGGCTCCGGACCCGGGGCGGGTGCGGCTGCGCGCCTCCGCGCGCGCCGTCCTCGGCATCGGCCTGGCCGTGGCCGCCGTGGTGGCGGCCGGCCTGCCGCCGGCCGCCGCGGTCACCGGCGGGCTCGCGGCGCTGCTCGCCCTGTTCACCGTCGCCGACCCCACCGTGCGGGGCCAGGCGGTCACCACCGCGCTGCTCCCGCTCGCCGGTCTTCCGGTGCTCGCCCTGGCCACCGCGCTGCACGAGCGGCCGCTCGCCCGCGACGCGGCCTTCCTCGCGGTCGTCTTCTGCGGCGTCGCCGCCCGGCGCCACGGGCCGCGCGGCAACGCGCTGGGCATCTTCGCCTTCATGATGTTCTTCGCCACCCAGTTCCTCCACGCGGTGCCGGACCGCCTGCCGCAGCTGTGCGCCGCGGTGCTGCTCGCGCTCGCCACGGCGGCCGGGGTGCGCTTCGGCCTCTGGCGCATCGAGCGCCGCACCCCGCCGCCCGCCGCCCCGGCGCCGCCCGCGGCCGGGCGGGGGACGGCCCACCCGGCCACCCGGCAGGCCTTCCAGGCGGCCGCCGCCTGCGCCTTCGCGCTCGCCGTCGGGCAGGCCGTCTCCCAGGAGCGCTGGTACTGGGCCGTCGGCACCGCCTGGTGGATCTTCGTCAACACCGCCTCCCGCGGCGAGACGCTGGTCCGCGGCTTCCGCCGGGTCGTGGGCACGGTGGGCGGCATCGCGGCGGGGCTGCTGATCGCGGTGCCGCTGCACGGCGCCCCCGCGCCCACCCTCGCCCTCCTCGCCGCCTGCGTCTTCGGCATCTTCTACACCGCGCCCCTGTCCTACAGCTGGATGATGTTCTTCGTCACGCTGCTGGCCGGGCTGCTCTACGGGCTTCTCGGCGTGCTCCACCCGGGGCTGCTCGCGCTGCGCCTGGAGCAGACGGCCGTCGGCGCCCTCGGCGCGGCCCTCGCCGTCACGTTCGTTCTGCCGATCACCACGCACGCCGCGACCGACGCCTGGATCAGGCGCGCCCTGCACTGCGTACGGGAGTGCGCCGCCGAATCCGCGCGGCGGCTCGCGGGCGACCCGGCCGCCGACCCCGCGCCCCGGGTCGCCGAGCTGGAAGCGGTGCTGGGCCGGCTGCGGATGTCGGTCGCCCCGCTGCTGCACCCCCTCAGCCCGCTGCGCGCCCGCAAGGCGCGGGCCCGGCAGGTGATGGTGTCCCTCGACGACTGCGCCCGTCAGGCGCGCGGCCTCACCGAGGTCGCCGCCGACCCGGACGCCTCGCACGACGCCCGGCTGACCGCCGCCTGCCTCCGCGTCGAGGCCGCGGTGGGACGCCTGGTGAACCCCGCGGCCCGCCCCGCCGCCGGACTCCCGGCCCCGGGCGCCGAGCCGCACCCCCACCCGGGCGCGGAGCGGGCGCTGGCGCATCTGCACGGCCTGGAGGCGTCGCTCACCGCCCTCGCGGCGCCCCTGCTCGGGGGCGCGAGGACGCCCCTGGCGGGGGCGTGACGCGCGCGAGAGCGCGGGTACGCGGGCTGGTCTAGACCGGTACGCTACGGTCGGCTCCGACCGTAAGTCGGCGGAAGGGCAGCGTGGTGAGCCGGACAGGCAGTGGACAGCGGGCGTACATCGGATCGTTCACCTCGGAGGGCGGCGCCGGCGTCACGGTCGCGGCCGTGGACCCGGAGACGGGCGCGCTGAGCGCCCGGCACACCACGGACGCCGTGCCGAACCCCTCCTTCCTCGCGCTCGCGCCCGGCGGCGAGGTCCTCTACGCGGTGAGCGAGACGGACGACGGCGCGGCCGCCGCCTTCCGCGTCGCCGACCCGGCGCGGCCCCCCGCCCCGCTCGGCCCCCCGGTGCCCGTGCGCGGCGCCGGCCCGACGCACCTCGCGCTCGCCGCCGGATGCCTCCTGACCGCCAACTACGGCTCCGGGAGCGTCACCGCGCTCCCCGTACGGGACGACGGCGCGCTCGCCGAACCGTCCGCGGTGCTGCGCCACGAGGGCGGCGGTCCCGACGCCGACCGCCAGGAGGGCCCGCACGCGCACGCCGTCCACCCGGACCCCTCCGGCCGCTGGCTCCTGGCGGTCGACCTGGGCACGGACTCGGTGTGGGTGTACGCCCTGGGCGCGGGGCAGACCCCGCCGCGCCTCCACCGCGAGGTCCGGCTGCGCCCCGGCAGCGGCCCGCGCCACCTCGCCTTCCACCCCCGCGGCGACCGCGCGTACGTGGTGGGCGAGCTGGAGCCGACGGTCACGGTGTGCCGCTGGGACGCGGCGTCCGGCGTCCTCGACCCGCTCGGCGAGGCAGGTGTCCTGCCGGCCGGCACGGACGTCCCCACCTTCCCCTCGGAGGTCGTCGTCTCCGGCGACGGCCGCTTCGCGTGGGTGGCCAACCGCGGCCACGACAGCGTCACGACCCTCGCCCTCGACGCGTCCGGCGACACCATGACCCTGGTCGCCACCACGCCCTGCGGCGGCCACTGGCCGCGCGACCTGACCCTCGCTCCCTCGGGTCGGCACCTCTACGCGGCGAACCAGCGCTCGGGCGATGTCACCTGGTTCCGCGTCGACCCGGCCACGGGCGTGCCGACCCTGGCGGGCTCCCTCGACGTCCCGGCGGCGTCCTGCGTCGTCTTCGGCTGAGCGGCGCGGCCGGCCCGCCACCCGGTCCCCGGCCGAGCGGCGCGGCCGGCCGCGCACGGCGGGCCCGGCCGCTCTCCCGTGGGGGCCGGCGCCGTGTCAGCGCAGGGCGGGGGACGGCTGCTGGAGCTTGATGCCCAGCACCGTCGCGTACTTCGACAGCACCAGCTTGCCCACGGCCGGGTAGGCGCCGAGCGGCTCCGCGGCGGCGCACTCCGCCTCCTCGGCGGCGGCCGCGGGGAGGTCGGCGGCGACCTCGGGGCCGATCAGGTACGGGGCGAGGGCGAGCCGGGAGGAGCCCGCCGAGCGCAGCTGCTCGGCGACGCGGACCACGGCCCCGTCCTCGTCCAGCGCGGCGGCCATCACCGGCACGGCCAGGCGCGCGGAGAGCAGCATGCCGGTGATGCCACCGGCCTGGGCCGCCTCGGCGCCGCCGACCGTGGCCAGGATGATCCCGTCCGCGGCGGTCGCGACCGTGAAGAGCCGGGCGCGGTCGGCGCGGGCCAGGCCCGCCTCCGACAGGCGGACGTGCAGGCCTTCGGCGAGGAGCGGGTGCGGGCCGAGGACGTCGGTGAGTTCGGCGGCGGAGCCGCTGTGCTTGACCGCCTGGCGTATCCGGCGCAGCAGCGCGTTGTCCGGCCCGGCGAGCAGCGGCACCACGACCGCGGACGGGGCGTCGTCGGCCGCGACGGCGGCCTTGGCGGCCGCGGCGGCCTCCGCGACGGCCTCGCCCTCCCCGCCGTGGGCCTCCGCCTCGGCCTTGGCGGCCTCGGCGGCCCGCCGCGCGCGCTCGCCGCGCTCCTGGGCGGCTCGGGTGAGCTGGGCCTCGAGCGCCGGAAAGTCCTCACTCTCGCCTTCGGCGTCCACATAACCGATCCGGGCGTCCAGGCCGGGCAGCTCGGAGCGGGCGATGCTCACGACCTCCTCGGCCAGGCTCCGGATGGCGTCGTCAGGGGAGCCCGGGACGGCGAGTACCAGCGGAGGGGCGCCGACGGGGGCGACCACGGGCTCCGGCCGGCGGTGCCGTCCGGGCTGGCGGGGACGCGGCATTCGTACAGGCAGGCCGGACGCGGGCCCAGTGGGGGAGCTCATGGCGCCGCATGTTAGTCGCTTGTTGTGATCGACTGTTCGGGAGGGGCCGACGGGGGGCCATCTGTCCCCATTTGCCGAGTCGTGCCGTCCGGGCCGCCCCGTACGACGCTCAGCAGCGCCGCGTCCACGGGCAGCCGCAGCGAGTCCGTGGCCAGCGCCGAGGCGAGGCGCACCGCGCCGGTCAGCGGGTCCCCGGCGGCCTCCGTCACGCGGGCGTGCGGCAGCCGTGTCGCCAACTCGGCGCGCAGGGGCGCGAGCAGGGGGTCGCCCATGCGGAACAGCCCGCCGGTGAGCGCCACCGCGCCCCCCTCGACCGCGGGACAGACCGCCTCCGCGGCCTGCGCGATGTGCCGCGCCGCGTCCCGCAGGATCGCGTCCGCGACCGGGTCCCGGTCCGCGCACCGCCCGACCTCGGGTGCGAACGAGGCCAGCACGGCGGGCCGGTCGGGGCGCGGATACAGCTTCCCGGGCAGCTCGCCCGCCGGGCCGAAGACCGCCTCCAGGCGGGCCAGCAGCGCCCGGGAGCCGCCTTCCCGCCCGTCGTACGCGCGCATCGCCGCTTCGAGACCGGCCCGGCCGATCCAGGCCCCGCCGCCGCAGTCGCCGAGCAGATGCCCCCAGCCGTCCGCGCGGCGCCAGCCGCCGCCCCCGCCCCCCGCGTCGTGGGGCAGGGCGCCCAGGGCGATCAGGCCCGTGCCGGCCGCGATCACCGCTCCGGGCCGCTGGCCCAGCGCCCCCACGTAGGCGGTCACCCCGTCGGCCGCCAGGACCAGCCGCCGGGCGCCGAGGGAACGCGCCAGTGCCTCCGGCAGCCTGGCGCGCAGGTCGTCGCCGAGCGTGGCCATGCCCGCGGCGCCGACGCACAGCGCCGCCACACCGTCCGCCCCCGCCTCGTCCAGCAGCGCGCGGGCCGCCGGCACCACCCGGGCCAGCAGGCTCTCCGCGTCGATGCCCCGCTCGCCGACCACGGCGGGCGTGGGCGAGGACCAGGTCGGACCGGGGGCCGGGCCGTCGTCGCCACCCTCGGGCCGGGTGCCGGCGCGGGCCAGCGCGACCCGGACGCCGGAGCCGCCCGAGTCGATCCCGAGTACGTATGCCCGCTCCGCTTGGCCGCCCACCGGTCAGCCGAACCCGCGCGCGTCCTGCTTGAGCGCCGTGTCCACGGTCAGCGCGGTGGCCACGACGAGGCTCAGCAGCGGGTCGGGCAGCTGGCGGTGGATCTGCAGGACGTAGTTGTCCGCGGTCGTGAACATCGTCTTCGCCAGACCTTCCCAGGTCTTGGTGATCCGGGCGATCTCGCCGCCGGTGTGGTCCACGATGGCGAAGTTCCAGGCCCGCCAGTTCTCCGCCTTGATCGCGCCGATCTGCTGGCCGTTCACCTGGATCGCGAAGTTGATCTTGCCGATGGCGTTCTGCTGGACGATCTCGCCGACCGGCTGGCCGTCCGGGCGGGTCACCAGCACCTTCGACTTGATGAACTTCGCCGGGCGGGTGAGCACCAGATGCGGCTGCCCCTGGGCGTCCCGGATCTCCAGCTTGTGGGTCATGAACTGGTCGAGGCTCGACACGAACCGAGCCACCTTCTTGAGCGTGCTCTGACCGACCTGGACCACCGACCCGATGGTGCGCCCGTGCTGGTCGAAGACGCTGTACTCGTTGGTGAGCTCGATCAGCTTGGCCTTCTGGTTCACCACCAGCACCGGCTCGGTGAAGAGCGTGCCGCCGCCGGCGTGAGCCGGGGCGACGCCCGCCTGCTGCTGCACCTGGCGCTGGATCTTCGCCGGGTCGGCGACCGGCTGGGCCTGCTGCTGCGCCTGCCCCGGCTGCCCCGGGTGGGTGTGCTCGGTCCACTGCGCGCCGTCCCACCAGCGCAGCAGGTTCGGCGTGCCCTGCGGGTCGGCGTACCAGCCCGCAGGGGTGTTCGGATGTGTCGTCATGGCGGGCAGACTACCCGCCGCCCACCTGGACGGAAGCCGTCAGGGAAGGCGCCAGTCCACCGGCTGGGCCCCTTGTCGCGCGAGCAGCTCATTGGCGCGGCTGAACGGGCGCGAGCCGAAGAAGCCACGGTCGGCGGACATGGGCGAGGGGTGCGCGGACTCGATGGCCGGCAGGCTGCCGAGCAGCGGGCGTACGTTGCGGGCGTCGCGGCCCCACAGGATGGACACCAGGGGGCGGCCGCGCTCGGCCAGCGCCCGGATGGCCTGCTCGGTGACCTCCTCCCAGCCCTTGCCCCGGTGCGCGGCGGGCCTGCGCGGCGCGGTGGTCAGCGCCTTGTTCAGCAGCAGCACCCCCTGCTCGGTCCACGGGGTCAGATCGCCGTTGGACGGGCGCGGCAGGCCGAGGTCGGTCTGCAGCTCGCGGTAGATGTTCTCCAGACTGCCGGGCAGCGGCCGCACGTCGGGGGCCACCGAGAAGCTCAGCCCCACGGCGTGGCCCGGCGTCGGATAGGGGTCCTGACCGACGATCAGGACGCGCACCTCGTCGAAGGGTTGCTGGAAGGCGCGCAGCACGTTCCGCCCGGCGGGGAGGTAGGTGCGCCCCGCCGCTATCTCGGCCCGCAGGAAGTCGCCCATCGCGGCGATGCGTCCTTCGACCGGCTCAAGTGCCTTGGCCCAGCCTGCTTCTACGATCTCGTTCAAGGGTCGTGCCACGTCGCGTCACTTTAGTGGCTCGGCGCGTGGCCCCGCGCCCGCTCACCGGATCAGGGGCCGCTCACCCGATCGGGCCGCTCATCCGCTCAGGGCCGCTCACCCCACCACCGCCGCCCGCACGCACAGTACGTCCGGAAGGTGCTCGGCGACCAGGCGCCAGCTGTCGCCCTCGTCCGCGCTGGCGTACACCTCGCCGTTGCGGTTGCCGAAGTAGACGCCCGCCGGGTCGGCGTCGTCCGTGCGCAGCGCGTCCCGCAGCACCACCCCGTAGTGGTCCCCCTCCGGCAGCCCGGCGGACAGCGCGGTCCACGACGCGCCCGCGTCCTCGGTGCGGAAGACCCGGCAGCGGTAGCCGGGCGGATAGCGGTCCGAGCCGTCGCTGACCGGGAACACATACGCCACGCCGCCGCGCCGGGGGTGGGTGGCGACCGCGAACCCGAAGTCGGCCGGCAGGCTCTTGCCGATCTCCGACCAGCTCGCCCCGGCGTCGTCGCTGCGGTAGACACCGCCGTGGTTCTGCAGATACAGCCGGGCGGGGTCCACCGCGTCCGGCGCGATCTTGTGCACGCACTGGCCGAACTCGGGGTACCGGTCGGGCAGGAACTCCGCCTTGAGTCCGGTGTTGGACGGGGCCCAGCTCGCCCCGCCGTCAGCCGACCGGTAGACCCCGCCCGAGGACACCGCCGCCAGCACCGCACCCGGGTCGCGCGGGTCGGTGACGACCGTGTGGATCGCCTGGCCGCCGAAGCCGGCGCCCCACTCCGGCCGCTGCGGGTGCTCCCACAGGCCCCGGACGAACGCGAAGGTCTCCCCGCCGTCGTCGGACCGGAAGAGGGCGCCCGGCTGGGTGCCCGCGTAGACCACCTCGGGCGCGGCGGGCCCGGCCGGGTGCAGCTGCCAGACCCGCTCCAGCGAGGTGTCGGTGCCCTCCGGGAACCGCACCGCGGGCGCGGGCGGCTCGTGCCAGGTGCGCCCGAGGTCGTCGGAGCGGAAGACCGAGGGGCCCCAGTGCGAGCTGTCGGCCCCGACCAGCAGCCGGGGCACGGCGCGGCGGGTGTCGACGCCGACGGAGTACACCGCCTGCATCGGGAAGTGCGGGCCGGTCAGGTCCCAGCCGCCGCCGCGGCGGCGCCCGAGGAACAGCCCTTTACGGGTGCCGATGGCGAGCAGGACGTCGTCCATGGGGTATCACTCCCTGCGATGTGCCCGACCTGATGTGCCCGGCCTGATGTACCCGACTGATGTGTCCGGCCTGATGTGTCCGACATCACAGAGTCTGCACCCCGCCACCGACAACGGCCCGCTTCACCGCGTCACCCCAGCTCAGACGGCGTAGCCGTACTGCGCCGGGACCGTGGCGGCCGCGCCCAGCTCGCGTCCCGCGCGCTGCGCCCAGTACGGGTCGCGCAGCAGCTCGCGGCCGAGCAGCACGGCGTCCGCCTCCCCGTTGGCGACGATCTTCTCGGCCTGTTCCGGCTCGGTGATCAGGCCGACCGCGGAGACCGGCATCCCGGTATCCGCCTTGACGCGGGCGGCGAACGGCACCTGGTAGCCGGGGCCGACGGGGATCCGCGCCCGCGGCGCGTTGCCGCCGCTGGAGACGTCCAGCAGGTCCACGCCGTGCGCCTGGAGCTCCCGCGCGAACCGCACGGTCTCCTCGACCGTCCAGCCCTCGCGGTCGTCGGAGGCGTTCTCGGTCAGCCAGTCGGTCGCCGAGATCCGGAAGAACAGCGGCAGCTCGTCCGGCCACACCGCGCGCACCGCGTCCACGACCTCGAGCGGGAAGCGCGTCCGGTTCTCGAAGGAGCCGCCGTACTCGTCGGTGCGGCGGTTGCTGTGCGGGGAGAGGAACTCGCCGATCAGATAACCGTGCGCGCCGTGGACCTCGGCGACCTCGAACCCGGCGGCCAGCGCGCGCCGGGCCGCGTCCGCGAACTGCCCGACGATCTCCCCCAGCTGCTCGGCCGTCAGCTCCAGGGGCACCGGGTAGCCCTCGTCGAACGGCACCGGGCTGGGCCCGTACGGCCGCCAGCCGCCCCGCTCCTCGGCCACGGGTCCGCCGCCCTCCCACGGCCGGCCCGTCGAGGCCTTGCGCCCGGCGTGGGCCAGCTGGACGCCCGGGGTGGTGCCGCGCTCCTTGAGGAAGGTGGTGATCCGGCGGAAGGCCTCCGCCTGGGTGTCGTTCCACAGGCCCAGGTCGGCGGGGCTGATCCGGCCCTCGGGGCTGACGGCGGTCGCCTCGGTCAGGATCAGGCCGGTGCCGCCGCTGGCCCGCGAGGTGTAGTGCGAGAAGTGCCAGTCGCCCGCCACCCCCGCCAGCGCGCCGCTGACCTCGGCGGAGTACTGGCACATGGGCGCCATCCAGATCCGGTTGGGAATGGTCAGCGACCGCAGGGTGTAGGGCTCGAACAGTGCGCTCACGGCAGGCTCCATCTCGCGTCGGCGCGTGGTTTCACGGGGACGTTCCACAGGGACGTTTCGCGGGGACGTTCCACAGGGACGCTAGTACGATAAGCCTCGTAGTACGGCGGATGTCAAATTACGAAGATCCTCGTACAATGAGGTCTTGAAACGAGGCACCGAGGAGCAGTCGTGCAGCCGCGAACCACCGTCCAGCCACCGTCGTCCGGCCGCTCGCTGGAGCACCCCGCGCGCGACGCCATTCGCCTCGAGGACGTGCTCCACGCGCTGTCCGACCCGATGCGGATGCGGGTGGTGCGGACCCTGGCGGGGGAGACCGGCGAGCTGTCCTGTTCGGTCTTCGACCTGCCGGTGAGCAAGTCCACCACCACCCACCACTTCCGGGTGCTGCGGGAGTGCGGCGTGATCAACCAGATCTACCGGGGCACCGCCAAGATGAACGCGCTGCGCCGCGAGGACCTGGACGCGCTGTTCCCCGGACTCCTCGACAGCGTCCTGCGCGCCGCCGCCGACCAGGACCTGCGCCTCGGCCGCGACGGGGGCTGAGCCCCGCCGGGCCGCGGCTCAGCCGTCGCGCGCCGCCGTCAGCAGCCCCGGCCAGTCCGGGATCTTCACCCGCGCGCGCCCCAGCGTCCGCCCGAGCGCCGCCTCCGCCGCCTCGATCCGCAGCCAGCCGGGCCACTCCACCGGCTCCAGGCCCATCGCGCTCAGCGCCGCCCGCGGATCCCCGGCCACCGGGCGCGCGAGGAGGGCGTCCGCGTCGGACAGCAGCGAGGCCACCGTCTCCTTGGAGCACGGCCGGTTGGTCCCGATGACCCCGGTCGGACCCCGCTTGATCCACCCCGCCACGTACTCGCCGGGCGACGGCGCGCCGCCGCGCAGCACCCGCCCCCGCTCGTGCGGGACCGTTCCGCTGTCCGCGGCGAACGGCAGCCCGGGCAGCGGCACCCCCCGGTAGCCGACCGAGCGCAGGACCAGCTCCGCCGGCACGTCCTCGAACTCGCCCGTCCCCACGACCGAGCCCGTCCCGTCCGGCGCGGTCCGCTCGAACCGCACCGCCCGCACGGCCTCCTCGCCGAGCAGGGCCGCCGGGCGCAGGAAGAAGCGCAGGTGGATCCGGCGCGGCCGGCCGGCGGGCGCGCGGCGCGCCCAGTCGCGCAGCACCTCCACATTGCGCCGGCCGGGCCCCGGCAGCCCCGACGGGTCGGCGAACGCCGGGTCGAGCGCCAGCTCCTCGGGCCGCACCAGCACATCCGCGCCGGTGAGCGTGGCCAGCTCGCGCAGCTCCTTGGTGGTGAACTTGGCCTGCGAGGGGCCGCGCCTGCCGACCATGTGGACGTCGGTGATCCGGCTGGCGGCGAGCGCGCCGAGCGCGGCGTGCGGCACATCGGTGGCGCGCAGCTCCTCCGCCCCGCGGGCCAGCACCCGCGCCACGTCGACCGCGACGTTCCCCACCCCGATGACCACGGCGGAGCGCGCGCCCAGCGCGAAGGCGTCGATCGCCGAGTCGGGGTGGGCGCTGTACCAGGAGACGAACTCGGTCGCGGAGAAGCTGCCCGGCAGGTCCTCCCCGGGGACGCCGAGCCGGCGGTCGGCCGCCGCCCCGACGCAGTACACCACCGCGTGGTAGAGGCCGAGCAGCCGCTCCGGCACCAGCGGCGCGGGCCCCACCGGCACATTGCCCAGGAAGCTGATCCGCGGGTGCTCCAGCACCGCGCGCAGGGTGTTCTGCAGGGACTTGATCTTCTCGTGGTCCGGGGCGACCCCGTAGCGCACCAGGCCGTACGGGCACGGCAGCCGGTCCAGGACGTCCACCGCCACCTCCGGCACGGCCTGCTGCTGGACGAGCGCCTGGGCGGCGTAGACCCCGCTCGGCCCGGACCCGACGACTGCGACGCGAAGCACGGCGGAGCTCCTTCCGGAGGATGACTCCAGCATCGCACCCGGCCGGTGCCCCGATCCGGCATTACGCGCCGGATGCCAGGCTCCCGGGTGACGGCCGGGCCGGAAGCTGACGTCCCGGCACCGGCGGGCGCCCGGGGCCCGGGCGCCCGCTACCCGAGCTGCCGCATCCGCTGGATCTCGGCGCCCTGCTGCGCGATGACGTCGTCCGCCATCTCCTCCACCCGCACGTTGTTGCCCTGGGACAGGACGTCCGAGGCCATGGAGATCGCCCCTTCGTGATGAGTGATCATCAGCTCGAGGAAGAGCTTGTCGAAGCCGGCTCCGCGGGCCGCGCGCAGCCGGTCGAGCTGGTCCTGGGTGGCCATGCCGGGCATGTCCCCGTGCACGTGCCCGCCCTCGTGGTCCGCCGTGCCGCCGTTGGTGCGCAGCCAGCCCTTCATCGCCTCGATCTCCGGCTTCTGCCCCGCGGAGATGCGCCGTGCGAGCCGTTTGACCTTCGATGACTCCGCCCGGTCGGCCACCAGATCGGTCATCACCAGGGCCTGCCGGTGGTGCTGGATCATCATGCGTACGTAGGTGAAGTCGGCCGAGTTGGGCGAGTCGTCGTCCTTCGCCTTCGCCGCCTCCTCGGCGGACAGCTTCTTGGCCGGCTCCCCGGGCTTGCCCGGCGCGATCACCGAGGGCCCGGCGCTCCCGCCCGGGCTGTCGGCCTTGGCGCCGCCCCCGGCCTCGCAGCCGGTGAGGGCCAGCGCCAGGGCCGCGGCCACCGCCGCCGCGAGCGAGGCCGCGCGCGCGGTCGTGGTCGTACGCCGGTTCAACACCGTGGCCTCCAGCGTCGTTTTGTGGGCTGTGCTGACCGTATTAGCACGTCAAGGACTGCTCCTGACTAGAGATTTTCGTTACATGTTCATTGCCGACTGTTGAGGTGTACATGGATCGAGCCATACTGCCCAGGACCCGCCCCCCGCGCCATCGTTCAATCCCGACGGAAGACAAGGGAGGACGCAGTTGAAGCCGTGGCAAAGACTCCAGGTGCGCCACAGATCTCCGATGCGACCCAGGCACCTCGGTACGGCCGTGGCCGCCTTCGGCCTCCTCGCCTCGCTGTTCGCGGCGAGCCCGGCGGCCGCGACGCCCGACCCCGGAGCCACCCCCACGAGTGAACGGGTGACGAAGGATCAGGCCGACGACGTCAGAGCCGCCATCAAGGACGGCGAGATACCCGGCGTGGACGAGATCGTCCACAGCGACAACGTCAGCCATCTGACGAACATCCCCAAGCAGGCCCTCAAGGGCACCAACTCGGACCTGGCCTTCCAGGGCAAGTACGCCTTCGCGGGCAACTACGACGGCTTCGTCATCTACGACATCAGCAACCCGAAGGCCCCCAGGACCGTCAGCCAGGTGCTGTGCCCGGGCTCGCAGAACGACGTCAGCGTCTCCGGGAACCTGCTCTTCCTGTCCACGGACTCCTCGCGCAGCGACAACTCCTGCAACAGCACCACGCAGCCCGCCACGGAGAAGTCGTCCTGGGAGGGCATGAAGGTCTTCGACATCACCGACAAGACCGCCCCCAAGTACGTCGCCGCCGTCGAGACGTCCTGCGGCTCGCACACCCACACCCTGGTGCCCGAGCGGGACAACGTCTACATCTACGTCTCCTCCTACTCCCCGGACGCCGGCTTCCCGGACTGCCAGCCGCCGCACGACGGGATCTCCGTCATCAAGGTGCCGCGCCGCGCGCCCGAGAAGTCCGCGGTCATCGACTTCCCGGTGCTCTTCCCGGACGGCGGCAACCCGGGCGCGCCCACCAACCCCGGCGTCTCCAAGACGACCGGCTGCCACGACATCACCACCTTCCCCGAGCTGAAGCTGGCGGCGGGTGCCTGCATGGGTGACGGCATCCTGCTCGACATCGCCGACCCCGCCAAGCCGCGGGTCATCGACCGGGTCGAGGACAACGTCAACTTCGCCTTCTGGCACTCGGCGACCTTCAACGAGCGCGGCGACAAGGTCGTGTTCACCGACGAACTCGGCGGCGGCGGGGCCGCGACCTGCAACGCCGAGGTCGGCCCGGACCACGGCGCGGACGGCATCTACGACATCGTCGGCAAGGGCGACCGCCGCAAGCTGGTCTTCCGCAGCTACTACAAGATCCCGCGCCACCAGGCGGACACCGAGAACTGCGTCGCCCACAACGGCTCGCTGATCCCGGTCAAGGGCCGCGACATCATGGTCCAGGCCTGGTACCAGGGCGGCGTGTCCATCTGGGAGTTCACCGACTCCGAGCACCCCAAGGAGATCGGCTACTTCGAGCGCGGCCCCCTCTCCGCCGACACCCTCGTCGGCGGCGGCGCCTGGTCCGCCTACTACTACAACGGCTACATCTACTCCAACGACATCGCCAAGGGCTTCGACGTCCTGAGGATCGACGACCGGCGCACCGACGGCGCCCGGTCGGTGCGGCTGCGCGAGCTGAACGTGCAGACGCAGCCCGACTACCGCTGACCGTCCGCCCCGGGCGACCGCCGGTCGTCCGGGGCCTTCGTCCCGCCGGTCCCCTCAGGGCCCGGCGGGACACCCAAATCCCAGTCCAGCCCGTAGCGGTGGAACAGCTCGGCCCGCAGCCGCTCCGCCGGCATCGGCGCCCCCGGCAGCAGGATCGCCACCACGGCGCCCATCAGCTGAGCGCGCAACAGCCGGTAGTCGGCGTCCGGGTCCGGCGATCCGTACCGGACCATCGTCTCCCGCAGCAGGGCGGCCAGCCGCTGCTGCTCGGGGCACTGGATGAACCCCTCGGCCGTCAGGATGCCCGCCATGTGCGTCCGCATCAGCCGCGGCCGCTCCACGGCGAGCCCCAGGATCGCGTCGATCGCCCGGGCCAGCCACTCCCGGCCCGCGTCCGCCCCGTCCGGCAGCGGCTCGCGCTCCAGCCCCCTGGCCAGCTCCAGGTGCATCAGCCGGTGCACGGCCGTCTGCAGCAACTGGCGCTTGCCGGGGAAGTAGTACGAGACCAGCCCGCGCGCGGCCCCGGCCCGGTCGGCGATGTCGGCGAGGGTGGTCGCCTCGTATCCGCGCTCGCCGACCAGCTCCACCGTCGCCTGCAGCAGACGCTCCTGGGAGCGGCGGCGCAATTCCTCATTGACCGAAGCGCTGCGGGGGGACATCCTGTAACTCCTGCGTTGACTGGCTCCTGGCCAATATACTCAGTGCGGTCTCGGGTTGTCCGCCACCGTGCCCTGGCGGCCCCGATGTTCCGTCGATTTCGGGCGACGCGGGGGATCGTCCGAAATCGACGGATCCACCGCGCCCCTGACCGGGCGTCACGGCGCCGCGGGCCCGCCCGCGAGTTCCAGGACCGGCCGCAGCCCGTCGGGGCGTCGCTCCACCGGCAGATGGTCCACCAGGCGCACCTGGCACCCCAGCCGCGCCGCCCCCGCGTCGGCCCGCCGGTCGTCGCCCACCATCACCGCGTCCGCCGGGGCCACCCCGAGCGCCTCGCACGCCACCTGGAACAGCCGGGGGTCCGGCTTCTGCGCGCCGTGCTCGTACGACAGCACATAGGCGTCCACGGACTCGTCCAGGCCGTGCGCCCGGAACACCGGCCGCAGGTCCCAGCCGATGTTGCTGACCACCGCGATCCGCACACCCCGCCGCCGCAACTCGCCCAGCACCTCGGCCGCGTCGGGGTACGGCCGCCAGGCGGCCGGCCGCATATGGCGGTCGTACAGCGCGTCGTACAGCTCGGGACGCGGCAGCGGCACCTGGCGGGCCAGCCCCGTGTAGGCGGCGCGGTGGTCCTCCGCGGTGCGGTCCCGCGACTCCCACACCCCGGCCAGATGCGGCGGCACCACCCGCGGCGGGGCGCCGCCCGGCAGCGCCCCCGCCTCCTCCAACCGCCGGGCGTACCGCTGGAGATCCTCCTCCGGCACGGCCGTGCCCGACGCGTCGAGCACGGCCCGCAGCCAGGCGTCGGTCGGCTCGACGCGGAAGAGGGTCCCGGAGAAGTCGAAGAGCGCGCCCTTGATCGTCATGCCCCCATCGTTCCAGGCGGGCGGCGTCACCGGGGTGAGGCGGGCGCCTCCCGGGCCGGCTGGTCCGCTCCGGCCTCTCCGGCCGCCGGACCCGGATACGCGGCCATCGCCGCGCACACCAGCGCGGCCCCCAGCAGCCAGCCGGCCAGCACGTCGGTGGGCCAGTGCACCCCCAGGTACACGCGGGTGAACCCCACCCCGGCCACGGACACCACGGCGAGCAGCCCCACGACCCTCAGCCACACCGCCCGCGCGCCCCGGCGCGCCATCACCCACAGCAGCAGCCCGAAGGCGACCGTCGCGGTGAGCGCGTGGCCGGACGGGAAGGCCGCGTAGTGCGCCGAGTCCACCGGGTTCCGCCAGTGCGGCCGCTCCCGGCCGACCGCCGCCTTGACGCCCTGCTGCAGCGCCGTCCCCAGGGCGGCGGTGGCCACCACCCACATCGCGAGCAGCGTCTCCCGGCGCCACAGCAGCCACCCCGCCATCAGCGCCGTCCCCAGGCGCATCATCCACGGGTCCCACACCCAGTCGGTGAGCACCCTGTTGACCTCGGTCCAGCCGTGGTGCGTCACCGCCGTACGGTGCAGGGCCCCGGCGATGTCCTGGTCCGCGTCCTCCATCGGTCTCCAGCCGGTCACGACCAGCACCAGCAGGACCACGAAGAGCGCGGCGAGCACGGCGGCGGCACGTACGGCGGGGAGCTTCACGAGGTGCATGACTCGATGATCGCGCACCGCCGGGCGCGCGCGTCGCGCGCCGGGCGGCCCCGGCTAGCTCCGCCGGGCGCGGAAGAGGGCCAGGGTCTCCTCCAGCTGGGAATGGCGCGGGGCGGGCAGGTCGTCCAGGCCGAACCAGCCCAGCGCGTCGAACTTGTGCGGCTCGCCGATCGCGACCCGGGCCGGGTCCACCTCCACCGCGCACACCACGGCCACCCAGTGGGAGACGGGCTCGCCGCGCAGGATGTTGCGGACCCCGATCGTCTCGACCCGCAGGGCCTCGGCCGTGTACTCCTCGCGGACCTCACGCGCCACGGCCGCCTCGAACGACTCGCCGTGCTCCAGCGCCCCGGCCCCGGTGTCCCAGGTCCCCGGCTCGTCGCGCGCCCCCGCGCCGCGCCGGGCGAGCAGGACGCGCCCCTCGCCGTCGTGACACACGAAGACACAGGAGACGGTGGGGGCCGTCAGCGCCCGGTCGCCAGGGCGTGCGGAGACTGCGGGGTCCATGCGGTGCTGCCTTCCGATAGAGGTGACAGCGCGTGACTGTAGTCGTGAGCACCCCGGCGAGGCGAAGGATTTCCGCGCGTACGCCGCCGCACCGCTAGAAGGTCAGCTCAGCCCAGCACCCGCAGTGCGGGGACCAGCGTGACCACGAGCGGGACGACGGGGACCAGCGCCGCCGCGGCCGTCAGCCGCAACCGGCGGGCGGGGGAGAGCCGCGCGGCGGGGGCGAGCAGCCGGTCCACCCGCCGCGGGACCTCCGCGAGCTGGGCCGGGACGGGACCGAACACCCCGCGGTGCTCGTTCAGTTCGACCAGCGCGAGCGCGGTGGTCAGCCGGCCGAAGCGGCGCGAGGCGGCGTCGTCGGCGGCCAGCTCCACCAGCCGGTGCACCTGGTCGCGGAAGGCCGCGAACACCGGCACCTGCGGAAAGCCGACGGCCAGCGCGGACGAGCAGTGGAGCAGCCAGTGGTGGCGGGCCCGGGCGTGCCCCTGCTCGTGCGCCAGCACGGCGTCCAGCCGGCGGCCGTCGAGCCGGCGCAGCGCCGCCGTGGTGATGACCAGGCGCGGCGGAGTGCCGGGCAGCCACCGCGCCTCGGGGCGCTCGCCCTCCAGCACCACCAGGCGGTTCCCGGTGGACTCCTCCCCGGGCAGGACCGGGCAGCGCTCCAGCAGTTCGGCCCGGCCGCGCTTGCGCCGCGTCCGCGCCCGGCCGATCTCCCGCGTCAGCATCACGGCCGTCCACCCGGCACCGCAGGCCAGCGCGACGGCGACCGGCGCGGCCCACGGCCCGTACGCGGACAGCGCGTACGCCTCCACCACGCCGTGCGGCGCGGGGGCGAAGACATTGCCGCGCACGGCCTGCGAGGCGGCGGCCGCGGTCAGCGCCATGGTCAGCCCGCAGCACAGCAACACCGCGACCACCACGCACTGCCACACCCACAGGGCGAGCACGGGCTCGCGGTCGGCCCAGTCGGACCGGGCCAGCAGACGGGGCGCCATTGCCGCCGCCAGAGCGCCGAGGCCCATCAGCGCGAGAGGGACCATCATGGCCGTCAGCCTATGAGGGCGGTGCGGGGCCGGGTACGGTCCGGCGAGCGAAGTGACGTACGCCACGCCGCCCTCGGTGTCACCTCAGAGGGTCAGGAGCATCGCGAACATCCCGATTCCCATGGACAGCCTGCAGGCCTCCGCCAGTTCGGGCCGCCGCGACCAGGCGAGGCCGCCGGGATCGCCGGCCCCGCCGCCCGAGCCGGCCGCCGAACCGGGCCCCGCCCCGCCGGTCGGCGCGGCCGGCACCAGGCGGCGCGTCGCCGACCACACCACATACGCGGCGAAGTACACCAGCAGCGCGCCGGTGAGCGGAGGCACCCCGCCGGGCACCCGCTCCTGGCCCGTGTGCCCGGCGTGGCCATGGCCCCCCGCCGGGCCGCCCACCGCCATCGCCAGCGCCATGTAGACCATCGCCGACGCCCCGACGGCGTGGTGCAGATGATGCCCCAGCGGCCCGCCGTCGCGCCGCCCGGGCAGCAGCGCCCGCACGGCCGCCACCCCGAACACCGCGGCGAGCACGGGCGGGCCCCACGGCCGGGGATCGAGCGCCGCGGCGGGCACCGCCATCACCGCCATCCCCCAGCCCATCAGCGCCTCCGCCCCCGCGGCCCGCCGCAGCCGGCCGGGCGGTTCGCCGCGCATGCGCAGCAGGCAGTACGACCCCGTGGCCGCGCACAGCGCGACCAGCAGCCAGCCGGCGAGCGGCGGTCCGTGCACGGCGCACCTCCCGGGACGGACGGATCCCCGGGAGGCTGCCCGGCGCGGGCCCCGCACACGGGAGCGCACGGGGGCAACGGGGGAGCGCGGCCCCGGATCCCGGGCCCGCCGCGCGCTTGACTTCGCGCGCACTCCAACTCCTAGCGTCCTGGGACATGATCACCGAGCAACACAGGATCGGCAGCGGCTTCGGCGCGCACAGCACGGCGGACGACGTACTCACCGGCATCGACCTGACGGGCAGGACCGCCCTGGTCACCGGCGGCTACTCCGGCCTCGGCCTGGAGACCACCCGGGCCCTGGCCCGGGCCGGCGCCCGGGTCGTCGTCCCCGCGCGCCGGCCCGACACGGCGCGCGCCGCCCTGAGCGGCGTCACGGGCACGGAGGTGTGGGAGCTGGAGCTGGCGGACCCGGAGGGCGTACGGGCCTTCGCCGACCGCTTCCTGGACACCGGCCGCGCCCTCGACATCCTCATCGCCAACGCGGGCGTGATGGCCTGCCCGGAGACCCGCGTGGGCCCGGGCTGGGAGGCCCACTTCGGCATCAACCACCTCGGCCACTTCGCCCTCGTCAACCGCCTCGGCCCGGCACTGGTCCCCGGCGGGGCGCGGGTGGTGTCGGTGGCCTCGTCGGGACACTTCCTCTCCGACATCCGATGGGACGACCTCCACTTCCGCACCGGCTACGACCGGTGGCTGGCCTACGCCCAGTCCAAGACCGCCAACGCCCTCTTCGCCCGCCACCTCGACACGCTGGGCGCGGACCGTGGGGTGCACGCCTTCGCCCTGCACCCCGGCAGCATCCTCACCCCCCTGCAGCGGCACATCCCCCACGACGAACAGCTCGCCCAGGGCTGGATCACCCCCGACGGCAAGCCCGCCGAAGGCTTCAAGACCCCGGCCCAGGGCGCGGCGACGGCCGTGTGGGCCGCCACCTCGCCCCTGCTGGACGGCCACGGCGGCGCGTACTGCCAGGACTGCGACATCGCCGAGCCCGCCACCACGGACGACATGCTGATCGGCGGGGTCAAGCCCTGGGCCGTGGACCCCGAGGCGGCGGCCAGGCTGTGGGAGGTCTCCGGCGAACTCACCGGCCTGGACTCGTTCTCGTAGCTTCGGACGTCGCGGCTTCGGACGTCGCGGCTTCGGACGTCGCGGCTTCAGACGTCGCGCGTCCGTACGTGGAGATGGCCCTCCAGCGGGAACGCGGGCGGCGCGGCGGGGAGGACCGAGGCCAGGGCGTACCGGCTCTTCTGCGCGACGCGGCACGACGCCGCGTTGTCCACCTGGTGCAGCAGTTCCAGGCGCGTCAGCCCGTCACCGGCGAAGGTGGCGAAGGCCCAGTCGGTCAGGGCACGCAGCGCCCGGGGGGCCACCCCCCGGCCGCGCGCGTGCGCGGCCGTCCAGTAGCCGACCTCGGCCGAGGGAGAGCCGGGGCTGAGGTTCTTGAGCACCACGTGCCCGGCCACCCGCCCGTCGGCCGCCCCGGGGTGGGTTTCGGCCACGGCGAAGGCGAAGCGGTCTCCCGCCGCCCACCCCCGCTGCTGCTCCTGGATCCATCGCGCGGCGCCCGCCTCGTCGTCCACGTCCGTCCTCGTCCAGCGGCGCAGGGCGTCGTCCCGGCACCACTCGACCAGGCCGGCCGCGTCCGCCGGGCCCCAGGGGCGCAGGAACAGCGCGGGCGCTCCCGGGGCGGCCTCCGCCTCCAGCCGCACAGCGATCTTGTCCATCGGGCGAGGATACGCGGCCGCGGATCGCCGTCCGGCGGCCCCACGGGGCCGCGGCCGCCGGACGGTGGTCACCGGAGGATCATGTCAGTAGCCTTGCGCCGTACGCTCCTTACTGACGGAGGGCCTGTCGCATGACCACCTCGTTCGTCCGCCCCGAGCCGCCGTACTACGCGGTCATCATCACCACCCGGCCGACCGCGGACCTCGAAGGCTACGCGGCGATGAGCGAGCGCATGGCCGAACTCGGCGAGGCGCAGCCCGGCTATCTGGGCCGCGAGTCGCTGACGGGCGAGGACGGCCGGGACCTCGTCGTCATCTACTACGCGGACGAGGCCTCGATAGCGGCCTGGAAGGCCCACCCCGAACATCTCGAAGCACAGCGGCTCGGGCGCGAACGCTGGTACGCCTCCTACAGCATCGAGGTCGCGCGGGTGGAGCGCGCCTACTCCTTCAGCCGCGACTGAGAGGCATCTTCCACCGCGACTGAGAGGCATCCCGGCCGCCGGCCGGCCGATGAACGCCGCTACATCCCGGGTCGGTAGCGGAGCGGATGGTCCCCGGGGACCTCGACGATCACGATGTCGACCCCGTCCGGGTCGGCGATCCACATCTCGATCAGGCCCCAGGGCTCCTTCCGCGGCGGGCGCAGCACCTCCACGCCGCGGGCCGCGAGCTCCTCGTGAGCCGCGTGGGCGTCGGCGACCTGGAGCCACAGCTGGAGGCCGGGGGCGGGGGGTGTCTCGGAGCGGCCGGACAGCTCGAGGAAGCCGCCGCCGAGGAAGTAGACCGTCCCGCGCTCGGGGCCCTCGCCGAATTCCCGGTAGACGGCGAGGCCGAGGGCCTCGCCGTAGAAGGCGCGGGAGCGTTCGGGGTCGGTCGGCCGCAGCAGGGTGCGGCTGCTCAGTACGTGCACCATGGCCCGACCCTACGCACCGGCGGCGGGTTAGGGTCGATTGCCGCCGCCCCCGGTGTCGTCAGCAGCGGGGACCGCGAGCGGCGGGGGATCGCAAGCAGGGAGAGGACATCCGACGTATGGACACCGTGGACGCCGCTCGGCCCGCCGCCGAGCTCACCTTCCGGGCCGCGACCGAGGCCGATGTGCCGGCGCTGGTCGCGCTGATCGAGTCGGCCTATCGCGGGGACTCCAGCAGGGCGGGGTGGACGACGGAGGCCGATCTGCTGGACGGGCAGCGCACGGACCCCGAGGGGGTCGCGGCCGTGGTGCGGGACGGGAGCAGCCGGATGCTGGTGGTCGAGCGGGGTGGCGAGCTGGTGGCCTGCTGCCAGCTGGAGCACCGGGGCGAGCACGCGTACTTCGGGATGTTCGCGGTGCGCCCCGCGCTGCAGGGCGGCGGGCTCGGCAAGGCGATCATCGCCGAGGCGGAGCGGCTGGTGCGGGCCGAGTGGGGCGCGCGGGAGATGCACATGACGGTGATCTCGGCCCGCGAGGAACTCATCGCATGGTACGAGCGGCGCGGCTACGCCCGTACGGGGAGGACGACGCCCTTCCCGTACGGCGACGAGCGCTTCGGCATTCCGCGCCGCGCCGGTCTCGAGTTCGAGCTGTTGGTCAAGCCGCTGGGGTGAGGGGCGCGGCGCGGGCGGTCACGCGGTGTAGCGGGCCGCCCGCTTGATCTCCGGGAAGTCGGTGGTGCCGCCGTCCAGGCCGAGCCCGCGGGCCAGCTTGAGGTGGTCCGGGGTGTTCACCGTCCAGCCGATGACCTTGAGGTCGGCCGCGTGGGCCCGCTGGACCAGCTCCAGGGTGAGCCTGCGGATGTTGAGGACCAGCATTCCTGCGCCGACCGCCCGGGCCCGGTCGATCACATCGAGCCCGTAGCGGCTGGCGACCAGCGCGGTGCGGGCCTCCGGGAGCAGGGTCCGGATCTCGGCGAGGGCCTCGTCGTGGAAGGAGAGCACGTCCACGCGGTCCAGCAGATCACGGCGGGTGATCACCTCCGCGAGCGCCCGCGCGGCCGCGGTGTCCTTGATCTCGGCCTGGAGGGGCGCCCCGACCGCGTCCACGACCTCCTCGAAGACGGGGATGCGCTCGCCCTGGCCGGCGTCGAGTCCGCGCAGCTCGGCGAGGGTGAAGTCGCTGATGGGGCCCTCGCCGTCGGTGGTGCGGTCCACCTCGGCGTCGTGCATCACCACCAGCGCGCCGTCCTTGCTCAGATGCAGGTCCAGCTCGATGACGTCCAGGCCCTCGCGCTCGGCCCGCAGGAAGGACCGCAGGGTGTTCTCCGGCTCGACGCCCATCACTCCGCGGTGTCCGATGGTGAGAAAGGTCAAAACGGTGTCTCGCTGTTCTGTCGGCTCTGCTGGTCGTGCCGAGGCGGCTGCCCGAAGCGGCGCTCAGCCTAACGGCCGACTGTGACGCGGGGGTTGAGGCGGGGCCGCGAGGCGGGCGCGGGCCGGCGAAGGGAGGGTGTACGACCGGGCGACACAGGAAAAACATCGGTGTGGAGGGGGTGGGGCAGAACATTTTCCGGCAGCAGCACTTGAGTGGTTGATCCATCGATGGATACGGTGGCTTCACGTGAATTTCTTCGGTGGAGGTGTTGCTGTGACGGAAATTCTTTCGTCCATGGTGGCGGAGGGTGGCATTCTGTCTGCGGACCGTGCTGACGGTACGGTCCGTGGGGAGGCCGCGGACCGTGCGGCTCGGGTGATCGAACACCCGTCGTGGCCCCTGCTCAAGGACGCCGTGGAGACCATCAGGCCCTGGCAGTCCAAGGACGGCTCCATCGACTTCGAGGCCGACGGCGCACCCACCCCCTCCCGGGCCCGGGCCGCCGTCGAGAAGGTCGTCCAGGCCGTCGAGGAGCTGGCCCCGCTGCTGCCGCACGACGCCGCCTACCACCGGGCGCTCGTCGCCGACCTGCGCCGCTGGGCCGAGGACGGATTCGAGGTGCCCGACTTCCTCGACTCGCTGCTCGCCTTCCAGCCCGCCGCCCGGCGCGTCGACGGCCTGCAGCACCTGGTCGTCTTCCCGATGTACACGCAGAACGGCAACCCCGACCGCAACCTCGAAGCGGTCGTGGTGCGCGTGGTGTGGCCCGAGTGGCTGGCCGAGCTGGAGCGCACCCGCTACGACAACCCGCTCTACCTCGGGCTCGCCTTCGAGGACTTCACCTCCGGCTACGACACCAACTCCGCGGTCCTCTTCCCCGAGACCATCGCCGTCCGCGAGGTCCCTGAGCGCTTCAGCTGGGGAGGCATATTCTGCGACCGCGAGGCCGCCCGCTTCCGGCGGGTCAGCCAGGCCGCCGTCCGGACGCTGCGCCTGGAGCTCCCCGAGGACGTCCGGGGGATGCTCGACGACCAGCGGCGCTGCGAGGAGGCGTTCGCCCTGTGGGACATGGTCCACGACCGCACCCACAGCCACGGCGACCTGCCCTTCGACCCCTTCATGATCAAGCAGCGCCAGCCGTTCTGGATGTACGGACTGGAGGAGCTGCGCTGCGACCTCACCGCCTTCAAGGAGGCCGTGAAACTGGAGGCCGAAGGGGTCGCCCAGGCCCGCGACGTCCAGTACGCCGTGATCTTCGACCGGATGTTCCGGTTCCCCGTCACCGGCGACCGGGTGCGCAACTACGACGGGCTCGGCGGCCAGCTGCTCTTCGCCTACCTGCACCAGCACGACGTCGTACGCTGGACGGACAACACCCTGCACATCGACTGGGACCGCGCCCCGCAGGTCACCAACCAGCTGTGCGGCGAGATCGAGAAGCTCTACCGCGACGGCATCGACCGCCCCAAGCTCGTCCACTGGTTCAAGGCGTACGAGCTGGTTTCGTCCTACCTGTCCCCGCACCCCGGCTCGGTGTGGGCCAAGGGCCCCGACGCCCTGGACCTCAGCCGGCCGCCCCGCAAACTGGTCGACGAGGTGCTCCCCGACGAGTTCCCGCTCAGCATGTTCTACGAGGCGCTCGCCAAGAAGCTGCGCGATGTGGTCGCCTCCACCAAGGGCATCACGGCCGACAGCGACCTCCGGGAGGCGGCGTGAAGCCGGTGGCAGGGGACAGCGGAGGGCACGAGGAGGCGACGACCATGACCACCCTGACGTCGAGCCCCACCCCCAACGAGCCGAGCAACGGGGGTCCCCTGGACGGCGCCGTGGTCGCGGTGGCCGGCGCGGCGGGCCCGGCGGGCCGCGCCGTGCTGCTCCGCCTCGCCGAGGCCGGAGCGACCGTCGTCGCCTCCGACGCGGACCCGGCCCGCCTGGCCGAGGCCGTGGACGCCGCCCGCTACGCCCACGGCGGGGCCACCGTCACCGGTGACACCGTCGACCTGCTCGACCTGCGCGCCGCCCGCGCCTGGGCCGACCGCACCGAGAAGGAGTTCGGCCGGGTGGACGGCCTGGTGCACCTGGTCGGCGGCTGGCGCGGTGGCAAGACCTTCGCCGACGCCCCGCTCGCCCACTGGGACACCCTCCACGACCTGCTGATCCGGACCGCCCAGCACACCTCGCTCGCCTTCCACGACGCCCTGCTGCGCAGCGGCAAGGGGCGCTATGTGATGATCAGCGCGGCGGGAGCCTCCAAGCCCACCGCCGGCAACGCCGCGTACGCCGCCGCCAAGGCGGCCGCCGAGGCCTGGACCCTCGCGCTCGCCGACTCCTTCCACAAGCTGGGGGACGAGGGCGGCCCGGCCGCGGCCGCTGTCATCCTGGTGGTCAAGGCGCTGGTGCACGACGCCATGCGGGCGGAGCGCCCCAACGCGAAGTTCGCGGGCTTCACGGACGTCAAGGAGCTGGCCGAGGCCATCACCGGACTCTGGGACCGGCCCGCCCGGGAAGTGAACGGAACCCGTCTGTGGCTGACCCCCGAGCCGTGAACCCAGGGCGCACCGACGCCCGCCGCCACCACGACCCCGAGCTGCGCGGATTCGCCAGCGACAACTACGCGGGAGCCCATCCGGAGATCCTCGCCGCGCTCGCCCTCGCCAACGGCGGCCACCAGGTCGCCTACGGCGAGGACGAGTACACCGAGCATCTGCAGCGGGTCATGCGCAGCCACTTCGGGGCCGCGGCCCAGGCGTTCCCGGTCTTCAACGGCACCGGGGCCAACGTGGTCGCCCTCCAGGCGCTCACCGACCGCTGGGGCGCGGTCATAGCCGCCGACACCGCGCACATCCACGTCGACGAGTGCGGCGCCCCCGAGCGGGTGGGCGGGCTGAAGCTGCTCACCGTGGAGACGGAGGACGGCAAGCTCACCCCCGAGCTCATCGACCGCCAGGCGTACGGCTGGGACGACGAGCACCGGGCGATGCCCCAGGTGGTCTCCCTCGCCCAGAACACCGAGCTGGGCACCGTCTACACGGTGGACGAGATCCGCGCCATCTGCGACCACGCCCACGAGCGCGGCATGAAGGTGCACCTCGACGGGGCTCGGCTGGCCAACGCCGCCGCGTCCCTGGACGTGCCGATGCGCGCCTTCACCAACGCGGTGGGCGTGGACGTGCTGTCCTTCGGCGGCACCAAGAACGGCATGCTCTTCGGCGAGGCCGTGGTGGTCCTCGACCCGGACGCCGTGCGCGGGATGAAGCACCTGCGCAAGCTGTCCATGCAGCTCGCGTCCAAGATGCGGTTCGTCTCCGTACAGCTGGAGGCGCTGCTCGCCCGCGACCTGTGGCTGCGCAACGCCCGCCACGCCAACACCATGGCCCAGCGGCTGGCCGAGGGGGTCCGCACGGTGGACGGGGTGAAGATCCTCCACCCGGTCCAGGCCAACGCCGTCTTCGCCCGGCTGCCGCACGACGTGGCCGAACGGCTGCAGAAGCGCTACCGCTTCTACTTCTGGGACGAGGCCGCGGGCGACGTGCGCTGGATGTGCTCCTTCGACACCACGGAGGAGGACGTGGACGGCTTCGTCGCCGCGCTCCGCGAGGAGATGGGCAAGGCCTGACGGTCCGGGCGGGGACCGGGCGGGAACCCGGTCAGGGCGGGGTCAGTGGTGGCCCCGCCCGGCCGCCTGCGCCGGGGCCGGCGCGGTGCCGCCCAGGTGGGCCGGCACCCACCAGGTGTCCTCCGCGTTCTTCGGCCGCACCGGATACGCCCGCTGCGCCGCCTCCAGCAGCTCCTGCACCCGGGTGCGCAGCCGCTCGGTCAGCGTGTCCGACGGCTCGGTCGGATCGGCCTCCATGGGCGCGCCCACCCGCACCGTGATCGGGAAGTGGTTGCGGCCCAGATCCCGCTTGTGGCCCTTGGTCCACAGCCGCTGGGTGCCCCACAGCGCCATCGGCAGCAGCGGCACCCCCGACTCCTGGGCCAGCCGGGCCGCGCCCGACTTGAAGTTCTTGAGGGTGAACGACTCGGAGATCGTCGCCTCGGGGAACACCCCGATGATCTCCCCCGAGCGCAGCGCCCGCAGCGCGTGCTTGTACGCGTCCATGCCCGCCGCGCGGTCCACCGGGATGTGCTTCATGGCGCGCATCAGCGGACCGGCGACCTTGTGCCGGAAGACGGATTCCTTGGCCATGAAGCGCACCAGCCGCTTGGCCGGACGGGCGGTCAGCCCGCAGAAGACGAAGTCGAGGTAGCCGATGTGGTTGCTCACCAGAACCGCACCGCCCCGCTTGGGGATGTTCTCGGTGCCCTTGATGTCGAAGCGCAGGTCCAGCGCCTTGAACATGGTGCGGGCGACACCGATCACCGGCGGGTAGACGAGCTCTGCCATAGGGGGACCCTTCATCTTCTCCTGGGAGGGCTCTCCCGACTGAAGTTACGCGGCCGTAGGTTCGGTCTTGTGGCAGATGGTGCCCCATGGCGTGCCGGTCTGCCTACCGGGCGGACCTCTCCGGCCGGGAGATCCTCATCACGTCGGGGCGGAGCGTGCGCCGGGGCGGGCGCGGAGAGGAATGCCCGGGGGTGTCCCGGCGCTGCAACCGGCGGGGGGCGGAGCCGGCGGCGAACGGAAGGACGGCGGGTGCGAAGCGGGCAGGGCGGGACGGACGACGGTGTACGGCTGGGCGCGGCGGAGCTCGGCGCGCCGCTGGGGGAGCGGGCGACGCTCGTGCAGTTCTCCAGCGCCTTCTGCCAGCCCTGCCGGGCCACCCGGCGGGTCCTCGCCGAGGTCGTCCGGATGGTGGACGGCGTGGCGCATCTGGAGATCGACGCCGAGGCGCGTCTGGACCTGGTGCGCGGGCTGGGCGTCGTACGGACCCCCACGGTGCTGGTGCTGGACGCCGGGGGGCGCGTGGTGCGCCGCGCGGCCGGGCAGCCCCGCACGGCGGACGTGATCGCGGCGCTCGGCGCGGTGATCTGAGCCCACCGGGCGCGGCCGTTGGCAAGGTCACAGTTCAACCGGGTTGCCTACGGGGAACACCCTGGATGTACTGGCGAGTAATATTTCGATCGGTGCAGGGCGGTCCCGGTCGCCGACCGGCCGGAATCCGCAACCGATGGCGCCTATGCTGCCTGCACAAGGCAGCTGACGAAGAGACGATGCAGTAGGAGAGCCGGCGTGAGCTTGAGGATCGTTGTCTGTGTGAAGTACGTGCCCGACGCCACCGGCGACCGGCACTTCGCCGAAGACCTGACCGTCGACCGCGACGACGTGGACGGCCTGCTCTCCGAGCTGGACGAGTACGCGGTCGAGCAGGCGCTGCAGATCTCCGAAGAGGCGGACGACGCCGAGATCACCGTGCTGACCGTCGGGCCCGAGGACGCCAAGGACGCGCTGCGCAAGGCGCTGTCCATGGGCGCCGACAAGGCCGTCCACGTGGAGGACGACGACCTGCACGGCACGGACGTCATCGGCACCTCCCTGGTGCTGGCCAAGGCGATCGAGAAGACCGGTTACGACCTGGTCGTCTGCGGCATGGCCTCCACCGACGGCACCATGGGCGTGCTCCCGGCGCTGCTGGCCGAGCGCCTGGGCGTCCCGCAGGTCACGCTCCTGTCGGAGGTCTCGGTCGAGGACGGCACGGTCAAGGGCCGCCGGGACGGCGACACCGCGAGCGAGCTGCTGGAGGCCTCGCTGCCCGCCGTCGTGTCGGTGACGGACCAGTCGGGCGAGGCCCGCTACCCGTCCTTCAAGGGCATCATGGCCGCCAAGAAGAAGCCGGTGACCTCCTGGGACCTGGAGGACCTGGAGATCGACGCGGACGAGGTCGGCCTGGAGGGCGCCTGGACCGCGGTGGACGGCGCCACGGAGCGCCCGGCCCGCACCGCGGGCACGATCGTCAAGGACGAGGGCGAGGGCGGTAAGCAGCTCGCCGCGTTCCTCGCGGAGCGCAAGTTCATCTGAGGAGGCGGTCTCGCGGGTCGGCCTTTCCGCTGACCCGGCCGCGCCCGACGCACCGCCAACCGCCCGTACCTTTCCCGCAGGAGATCGATTCCCATGGCTGAAGTCCTCGTCTATGTCGACCACGTGGACGGCGCCGTCCGTAAGCCCACCCTCGAGCTGCTGACCCTGGCCCGCCGGATCGGCGAGCCCGTGGCCGTCCACCTGGGCCCGGGCGCCGACACGGCCGCCCCGGTGCTCGCCGAGCACGGCGCGGTCAAGGTGCTGACCGCCGACGCGCCCGAGTTCGCCGACTACCTCGTCGTCCCGAAGGTGGACGCGCTGCAGGCCGCCTACAAGGCCGTCTCCCCGGCCGCCGTGCTGGTGCCCTCCTCCGCCGAGGGCAAGGAGATCGCCGCCCGGCTGGCCCTCCGGATCGGCTCGGGCATCATCACCGACGCCGTCGACCTTGAGGCCGGCGCCGAGGGCCCGGTCGCGACCCAGTCGGTGTTCGCCGCCGCCTTCACCACCAAGTCCCGGGTCAGCAACGGCACGCCGGTCATCACGGTCAAGCCGAACTCGGCGGCCGTGGAGGCCGCGCCGGCCGCCGGCACGGTCGAGCCGCTGTCCGTGACCTTCTCGGACCAGGCCACCGGCACGAAGATCACCTCCCGTACGCCGCGCGAGTCCACCGGGCGTCCGGAGCTGACCGAGGCCGCCATCGTGGTCTCCGGCGGCCGGGGCGTCGGCGGCGCGGAGAACTTCCCGATCGTCGAGGCGCTGGCCGACTCGCTCGGCGCCGCCGTGGGCGCCTCGCGCGCCGCGGTGGACGCCGGCTGGTACCCGCACACCAACCAGGTCGGCCAGACCGGCAAGTCGGTCTCCCCGCAGCTGTACATCGCCACCGGTATCTCGGGCGCGATCCAGCACCGGGCCGGCATGCAGACCTCGAAGACGATCGTGGCCGTCAACAAGGACGCCGAGGCCCCGATCTTCGACCTCGTCGACTACGGCGTGGTCGGCGACCTCTTCGAGGTGGTCCCGCAGCTGACCGAGGAGATCAAGACGCGCAAGGGCTGACCCCTCGCCGTACGGCCCCCGCACGCGGACGATGTGCCGTGCGCGGGGGCCGTCCGGGTTTTCGGGCGTCCGCGCGTTCCCGCGGCGGTGTTGACCTGCGATCCGGCCGTCGATAAGTTCGCTTGGCGGATTCTGGATTCCGTATCGCGAAAGGCGAGGGTGTGCGGATGGAGCGGTCAGAGACGTTCGCGACAAGCCTTCCCGGCGCCGTGCGGGACGGCATCGCCGCCTCCCTCGCCGGCGTGGACGCCGAACTCGCGCGCCGCTACCCCGGCGACCCCGGCACCCGCCAGCCCGTCCACACCGTCTACGTCCCCGCCGACCTCCTCACCGCGGGCACCGTCCGCGCCTGGGGCGACCAGGCCCTCGCCGCGCTCGACGCACACGCCCCCGACCCCGCCGCGCTGGCCGCCGTCCTCGGCCTCCGGGACGACCTCGCCGAACCGGTTTACCAGCGGGTGCGCGGCAAACTGGAGCGCGAGCCGGTGGAAGACCTGCGCATCGACTTCGAGGACGGCTACGGCCCGCGCCCCGACGCCGAGGAGGACGCCGCGGCCGCCCGCGCCGCCTCCCTGGTCGCCGCGGCCGTCGCGGACGGCACCGCGCCGCCGTACGTCGGCATCCGCATGAAGTGCATGGAAGCCGCCGTCCGAGACCGGGGCATCCGCACCCTCGACATCTTCCTCACCGGGCTGATGAACGCCGGAGGCCTGCCCCCCGGGCTCCTCCTCACCCTGCCGAAGGTGACCTACACCGAACAGGTCACCGCCATGGCCCGGCTGTGCGGGGAGTTCGAGAAGGCCCACGGCCTGCCCGCGGGCCGGATCGGCTTCGAGATCCAGATCGAGACCACCCAGGCCGTCCTCGGCCCCGACGGCCGCGCCACCGTCGCCCGCATGATCGACGCCGCCGGCGGCCGGGCCACCGGGCTGCACTACGGCACCTTCGACTACAGCGCCTCCTGCGGGGTCAGCGCCGCCCACCAGTCCATGGACCACCCCGTCGCCGACCACGCCAAGGCCGTCATGCAGGTGGCCGCCGCCGGCACCGGCGTCAGGCTCTCCGACGGCTCGACCAACGTCCTCCCCGTCGGGACGACCGAGCAGGTCCACGAGGCCTGGCGGCTCCACCACCGCCTGGTGCGGCGCTCCTTGGCGCGCGCGTACTACCAGGGGTGGGACATGCACCCCGGCCATCTGCCGACCCGATACGCAGCCGTCTACGCCTTCTACCGGGAGGGCCTGCCCCAGGCCGCGTCCCGCCTGGCCGCGTACGTGAACCGCGCGGGCGGCGCCGGGGGCGCCATCGCCGACGAGCCGGCCACGGCCAAGGCCCTGAGCGGCTACCTGCTGCGCGGCCTGGACTGCGGGGCGGTGGACGGCGCCGAGGTGGAGCGCCTCACCGGCCTCCCGCGCGCCACCCTGGACGCCCTGTCCGGCCGCGCCCCCGGCGCGGGCGCGGGCTGACCCCGGCGGCCCCGCGCCGGGGCCCGGGCCGACGCCGGCCCCCGCCGGGTCCGTACCGGCTCACTCCAACGCCTCACCCGGGATGCGGAATCGCCGGGGAAGGCCGGAGATGTTGTCATGACCGGCGCCCCCGACGACCCTCCGGGCAGGCCCCCGACACCACCGCACGACCATGCCGCCGAGGGGGCGGGCGGCGGCCCGCCGCGCCGCCGCGGGGCCCGGGACCTGGCCAGGAGCACCGCCTCGGGGCTGCTCATCGCGCTCGCCTGTCTGCTCGTACCGGTGTGCGTGGTGTCGGCATGGCTCCACGACGTCCTCCTCGACACCGACCGCTACGTGGCGACCGTCCGCCCGCTCGCGAAGGACCCCGCGATCCAGGACGCCGCGCTGCGCCACGTCCGCCGGGCCCTCGACGCCCGGCACAGCGGCCGGGACATCACCTCCGACATCGCCTCCTGGCTTCGCCGCCAAGGGCTGCCGCCGACGGCGGCCGACGCCGTCGAGGGGCTCGGCGCCAAGCTGGATCCGGCCGTCGACCAGGCGTTGACGAGGGTGGCGGCGCATGTCGTGCGCAGCGAACAGTTCCCGGCGGTCTGGGTCGGCGTCAACCGGGCCGCCCACTCCGCCCTCGTCCACGTCCTCACCGGCGAAGGGCACGGGCCGGTCGCGGTGGACGACGACACCGTGACCCTGGACGTGGGCGCGACCGTCGAGAAGGCCAAGCGGCACCTGCTGAACGCCGGATTCTCCTCGGCGGTGGAGATCCCCGAGGTCCACCGCCGCATGGTCCTCTTCCGCTCCGCCGAACTGGACGGGGTGCGCCGGGGAGTGCGCCTGCTGGACCTGGCGGCGGCCTGGCTGCCCGCGCTGAGCGCGGTGCTCGGCGCCTCCGGTGTCCTGCTCGCCCGCCGACGCCGCCGCGCCCTGGCCCGCGCCGCCCTGGGGACCGCCGTCACCTCCCTCGCCCTCGCCGTCGGCCTGGCCGTCGCCCGCCGCTACTGCCTCGACCACGTGCCGCCGCGCGTGCTGTCCAGGGCGGCCACGGCGGACCTCCTCGACGCGCTGCTGCGCGTGCCGCGGGTCGCAGTCCGCACCGTCGGGGCGCTCGGGCTCGTCGTCGCGCTGGCCGCCTGCCTGGCCGGCCGTCGCCGGCCGCGCGGGGTCGGTCGGGACGAGGCTGTCACGGGGTCAGGAGGAGCAGGACGAAGAGCAGACAGGTGCCGATGGTGACCACCCAGCTGTGGGAGGTCAGCCACTCCCGGAGCCTGGGCATGATCTCCCTGGCACGCCGGCCGAGCAGGAGGAAGACCAGCAGGGGCAACGCCGCGACCAGCACCGTCAGCCCGATGAACGGCAGCGCCGCCACCAGCCCCTCGCCCTGCTGCTCCAGGGACGCGCCGACGGTCAGCATCACCACGATGTCGGACGGCATGCACAGGATGACCAGGAAGCCGATGGTGAACGCCCGCCAGGGGCCCGCCTCCATCAGCGAGCCCAGCCACTTCGGCGGCTCGGCCGTCTCCCGCCGCACATAGGCCTTCACCGCGGCGGCGATCAGCAGCGCCACCAGCACGATCTGGACCACCGTGCCGGCCGATCCGCGGTCGGACGGGGAACCCGGCGCGACCACCTGGCCCAACAGCGCGAAGATTCCCCGCGTGATGGCCACCCCCACGGTCGTGGCGATCGCCACCCCGAGGAGGAACGCCAGGGACACCCGCACCGGGCGCGGGGTGGTCACCAGGATGACGGCGGACACGATCTGCGGCCCGGCCATCATGGTGACGGCGAGCGGGAGAATCTGCAGATCCATGGGCTGCCCTCTCCGGCTGTCGCGTCGGGACGACTTCACTGTCTCCATTCGTACGCGCCCGCGCCCGAACGGCATCCGCTGCTGCGCCGACCGGGGGCGGCCGGCAGTCGTAAGCTGAGAGTGTCGACCCCGGGTGGAGCCCGCGTCGGCCCGCCGGCGGGTCGGATGGAGGCGGACGATGAACTATCCACTGCTGAATGTGTTCATGACCACGGTGTGGGTCTTCCTGTGGGTCCTGTGGCTGATGCTGCTGTTCCGCGTGATCGGGGACCTGTTCCGCGATGACTCGATGGGCGGCTGGGCCAAGGCGGGCTGGTGCTTCTTCGTCGTCGTCCTGCCCTTCCTGGGCATCTTCGTGTACCTGGTGGCCCGGGGACGCGGTATGGGCGAGCGCGAGGCGACGGCGGCCCTGAAGGCGGAGGAGGACCTGAAGCAGTTCGTGCGGGAGACCGCCGCGACCGGCCACGCCACGGAGCTGGCCGAGCTGGTGGAGCTCAAGAACCACGGGGACATCACGGCCGAGGAGTACGAGCGGGCCAAGGCCAAGGTGCTCGCGGCCTGAGACCGGCCACCGCGACGCTCAGTACCGCACCGCCGCGCCGATCTGCGCCGTGAGGTGGCCGCTGAGCTTGCGGTGGCTGCGCGCGCTCGCCTTCTTGGACGAGTGGGGCTGGACCGAGGAGATCGTCAGGACGACCACGTCGACCAGATCGCCGTTCGCGTCGCGGAAGTTCACCTCCACGGCGTACTTCACCACGTCGCCCTGCTTGTTGGTGACGGTGATCGGTGCGACGGCGTGGCCGTCCTTGCCGATCGAGACGGCGCCGGCCTTCACGTCGCCCTTCGCTCTCACCCCGTTCTTGATCTTGTCCAGCTCGGACTTCGCGGAGGCGGTCGCCGTGGCGATCGCCCCGGAGGCCCGGGAGGCGGGGGCCGACGAGCCGCCGCCGTTCGAGCATCCGGCGGATGCCAGCACCATGGCAGCCACCAGGCTCCCCGCGCAGAACGTCCCCAGTCGGCACCAGGCCATCGCGCCTCACCTCGTCCCGTCGCACCGTCCGGAAGGCCGCTTCGTCGGACCCAGCCTGACGGCAGGCGGACGGCGCGGCGAGCCGGGTGGTCCGTTGGTGGGCGTGTTACGCGGGCGGCGGGAGCTCCCCCGAGCCGCGGGCGATCAGACGGGTCGGCAGGACCACCCGCCGCGGCTCGGCCCCCGCCCCGTCGAGGCGGCGGAAGAGCAGCTCCGCGGCGGTGCGGCCGAGTTGGGCCGCGTCCTGGGCGATCACGGTGATGCCGGGGGAGAGGAGGTCGGCGAGCTCGAAGTCGTCGAAGCCGACGAGGGCGACCGGCGCGGGGCGCTCGTTCAGCACCCGTACGACGGTGACCGTCACCCGGTTGTTGCCCGCGAACAGGGCGGTGACCGGCTCCGGGGCGTCCAGCATCGCGGCCGTCGCCGCCCGGACCCGGGCCGGGTCGGTGGGGCCGAGGGAGACCCAGGCGTCCTCGACCGGCAGCCCGGCCTCGGCCATCGCCGTCCGGTAGCCGCGCAGCCGCTCCTCGGCGGTGTGGATGCCCGGCTGGTCGCCGATGAAGCCGATGCGGCGGTGGCCGTGGGCGATCAGATGGGCGACGCCGTCGCGCGCGCCGCCGAAGCTGTCGGAGAGCACGGCGTCGGCGTCGATACGGCCCGCCGGGCGGTCCACGAACACCGTGGCGACGCCCGCCGCTATCTCCGGGCCCAGATAGCGGTGGTCGCGCCCGGCCGGGATGACCACGAGGCCGTCGACCCGCCGGGCGCACAGCGCGAGCACCAACTCCTGCTCGCGCTCGGGGTCCTCGGCGCTCGAACCGTTGATCAACAGGGCGCCGTGGGCGCGGGCGACCTCCTCGACGGCGCGGCTCAGCGGCCCGTAGAACGGGTCGGCCAGGTCCTCGAGGACCAGCCCGATGCTGGCGGTGCGGCCCTTGCGGAGGATGCGGGCGCTGTCGTTGCGGCGGAAGCCGAGCGCGGTGATGGCCTCCCGCACGCGCCGCTCGGTGTCGGGCGTCACCCCCGGCTCGCCGTTGACCACCCGCGAGACCGTCTTCAGACCGACCCCGGCGCGCGCGGCGACGTCCTTCATGGTGGGCCGGGTGCCGTAGCGGCGCGAAGTGGTGGCGGTACCCGGGGCGGTTTCGGTCACGGTGCGCTTGTCCCGTCGCTGGTCGTGGTGCGGAAGGGTGTCCGAGCATAGCCCCTGGACAACGTTGTCAGCGGCAGGGAAGACTGTTGCCTCACAGCGATACGCCTATGCCCGCCGGGGGAGTCGATTCCTATGCCACGTGACCTCATCGCCGCACTCGACATCGGTGGGACCAAGATCGCGGGCGCCCTGGTGGACGGCGGCGGCAAGCTGGTGGCGCGGGCCAGGCGCGCCACCCCCGCCCAGGAGGCCGGCGAGATCGTGATGCGCGAGGTCACGGCGGTGCTCGAGGAGCTCTCCGGCTCCGCGCAGTGGTCCCGGGTCGCCGCGGTCGGGATCGGCAGCGCGGGCCCCGTCGACGCCGGCGTCGGCACCGTGAGCCCCGTCAACATCCCGGGCTGGCGCGACTTCCCCCTGGTCGCCGGGGTCCGCGAGACGGTCGGCGACCTGCCGCTCGCCCTGGTCGGCGACGGGGTGGCCATGACGGCGGCCGAGCACTGGCAGGGCGCGGCGCGCGGGCGCACGGGCGCGCTGTGCATGGTGGTCTCCACCGGGGTCGGCGGCGGCCTGGTGCTGGACGGCCGCCTCCACCCCGGCCCCACGGGGAACGCCGGACACATCGGCCACATCAGCGTGGACCTGGACGGCGACCCCTGCCCGTGCGGCGCGCGCGGCTGCGTCGAGCGCATCGCCAGCGGGCCCAACATCGCCCGCCGGGCCCTGGAGGGCGGCTGGCGCCCCGGCCCGGACAGCGATACGAGCGCTGCGGCGGTCGCCGCCTCGGCGCGGGCCGGCGACCCGGTCGCCCGAGCCTCCTTCGAGCGCGCCGCGCAGGCGCTGGCCGCCGGGATCGCGGCCACGGCCACGCTCGTCGAGATCGAGGTGGCCGTGATCGGTGGCGGGGTGGCGGGCGCCGGGGACGTGCTCTTCACGCCCCTGCGGCGCGCGCTGCGCGACTACGCGACGCTGTCCTTCGTCGAGGGCCTGGAGGTCGTGCCCGCGCAGATGGGTACGGACGCCGGCCTGGTCGGCGCGGCCGCGGCGGCGCTCCCGCTCCTTTAGGGGCCCGGTCGGCCAGGGGCTCGGTCCGCCTCCGCGTGGTGGCGGTCCCGGGCCGCCCCTCTCATCGACCGCGCCACGCTGGGGAGTTGAGCGGGACTGTCGGCGGTAGCCCCTAAGCTATTGCGCGACCACGGCTTACCAGGGGGAGTGAGGCACGGTGTCATCGGGGGAGACGGGTGGAGACCTGACCGGCAGGCTGCTGGGCGGTCGGTACCGCGTGACGGGCACGCTCGGCCGGGGCGGCATGGGCGTGGTCTGCAAGGCCGTCGACGAGGTGCTGGGCCGCGAGGTCGCGGTCAAGGTGCTGCGCGCCTACACCGACTCCTCCGGGCCCGAACTCGCCGATCTGCGCGTCCGGATGCGGCGGGAGGCCCGCGCCGCGGCGCGGATCCGGCACTCCGGCGTGATCACGGTCCACGACGTGACGGACGAGGGCGGGCTCCCGGTCATCGTCATGGAGCTGATCGAGGGCCGGTCGCTCGACGATGTGATAGACGAGCGGGGCGTCGTGGACCCCCTGGAGGCCGCGGCGATCGGCGCGAGGGTGGCGGACGCGCTCGCCGCGGGCCATCACGCCGGGGTGCTGCACCGGGACGTGAAGCCCGGCAATGTGCTGCTCGACCACGACGGCCGGGTGGTCCTCACCGACTTCGGCATCGCGAGCATGGAGGCGCCGGGCGACGACGCCACCACCAAGCTGACCCGCAGCGGCGAGCTGATCGGCTCCCTGGACTACCTCGCTCCGGAGCGCGCCCAGGGCCAGGAGCCCGGGGCGGCCTCGGACGTCTGGGCGCTCGGCATGACGCTGTATGCGGCGGTGGAGGGCTCCTCGCCGTTCCGCCGGACCTCGGTGTGGTCGACGCTGACGGCGATCGTCACCGAGCCGCTGCCGGAGCCGCGCCGGGCCGGGCCGCTGACGCCGGTCCTGCACGTGATGATGGACAAGGACCCGGCGACGCGGCCGTCCGCGGCCGAGGCGGGGGCGATGCTGGCGGCCGTGGCGGCGGGGGAGGAGCCGCGGATCGCCCCGCGCGGGGCCGGGCGGACGCCGACGGCGCCCGACGTGCTGGGCTCGGCGGCGGCGCGGCCGCCCGCGGGGCCCGGCGAGCCGCCCTCCGGCGCCCAGCCCGCCGGCCCCCAGCCCCCTGCCTCGTGGCCTCCGGCCGCACCGGCCGCCGCGTTCCCGGCGTCAGGTCCCCAGGCGTCGGGTCACCAGGCCTCCGGCCCCCAGGCGTCGGGTCACCAGCCCTCCGTTCCGCAGGCTTCCGGCCCGGGGGCGTCCTCCGCGCCGCCCGGCTTCGGCCCGCCGTCGGCTGCCGAGGAGCCGCTGGTGGGCGGCGGGGCGCCGGCGGGGCGGCCCGGGCGCGGGCCCGCCCGTAAGAAGGCGCTGATCGCGTCGGCGGTCGCCGCCGTCCTGCTCGCCGGAGGCGTGACGTACGCGCTCGTCGGCGGTGACGACGACAAGACCGCGGCGGTGGGCCAGGGAGGACCGTCGGCGTCCGCGTCCCCCTCCGCCTCGCCGGAGGGCGGGAAGAGCGGCGACAAGGGCCGTACGGACGGGAAGGACGACAAGGGCGGCAAGGACGGGAAGGACGGCGACGGCGCCAAGGGGGACAAGGGCGGGAAGAAGACCGCGCAGCCCGCGGACTCCGGCTCCCCGCCCGTCTCCGGCAAGCCGGGCGGCAGCGGCAAGGGCGCTTCGGGCGGCTCCGGGGGCGACGGTGGCAAGGACGGCGGCAGCGGCGGGCCTTCGGACGGAGGCGGCGACGGCTCCGGGGGCGCGGGCGGCGGCGGTGGCGGCTCGGCGGACCCCGGCCCCTCCCCGGTCTGCCATGACGCCGGTGGCGGGAAGTACAACTGCGACGTGTGGCGCACCGCGACCTCGTACACGGCCGGCGGCGAGCCGATGGGCACCCTCAACCAGGGCCTGAACTACTTCTACTGCCAGCAGAACCTGGGCCGCCGGGAGACCTACGGCAAGTGGACGAACGTGTGGTGGGCCAAGACCGACGACGACAGCGGCCACACCAACGTGTTCATCAGCGACGTGTACATCAAGGGCGGGGACAACGACCAGCCCCTCCCCGGACTGCCCGTGTGCTGACGGCGCGCCCCACCACCCCTCCTCGGCAACTCCTCCGATGACTGACGTGTTGAAGTCTGTTGGAAGAGAACCGGTAACGGTTGTTCGATATCTCGTCATAACTCTTGACTGTCCCCCCGCTTGACCGGTGAGATCCTTTCACTCGCGTTCGGTTGTGTTCGATTGAACCTCCTTGGAGGGGCATATGGCACAGTCCTGTTCGGAACATCGGATCTCCCGTCGCACTCTTCTCCGGGGCACCGCGTTCGGCGCCGGCGCGGTCGCCCTTCCGGCGCTGCTCACCGCCTGCGGAGGCCCCGGCAGCGAGGTCAAGATCGGGTCCAACGCCTCGGACGCCGTTCCCCGCAAGGCCTTCGCCGAGGTGTTCAAGGCCTACGAGAAGAAGTCGGACAAAGAGGTCAAGGTCAACACCGTCAACCACGAGGCGTTCCAGGAGAACATCAACCGCTACCTCAAGGGCACCCCGGACGACGTCTTCATGTGGTTCGCGGGCTACCGCATGCAGTTCTTCGCCCAGCAGGGGCTGCTCGCCGACATCAGCGACGTCTGGGAGGGGGTGAAGGGCTTCTCCGACGCGCTCAAGCAGCAGTCCACCGGCAAGGACGGCAAGCAGTACTTCGTGCCGTACTACTACTACCCCTGGGCGGTCTTCTACCGGAAGAGCGTATTCCAGCAGCACGGCTACGAGATCCCCAAGACCTTCGACGAGTACCGGGCGCTCGCCAAGCGGATGGACAAGGACGGCCTGGACGCGATCGCCTTCGGCGACAAGGACGGCTGGCCCGCCATGGGGACCTTCGACTACCTCAACATGCGGGCCAATGGCTATGACTTCCATATCTCCCTGATGGGCGGCAAGGAGTCCTGGACCGACCCCAGGGTCAAAGCCGTCTTCGACCTGTGGCGCGGGCTGATGCCGTACCACCAGAAGGGGGCCAACGGACGCACCTGGCAGGAGGCCGCGCAGAGCCTGGCGCAGAAGAAGTCGGGCATGGCCGTCTTCGGCCTGCCCCACCCCGGTCAGCAGTTCGCCGAGGCCGACCGGGAGGACCTCGACTTCTTCCCCTTCCCCGAGATCGACTCCGCCTACGGCCGGGACGCGGTGGAGGCCCCGATCGACGGCTTCCTGCTGTCCAAGAAGTCCAAGCGGCAGAAGGAGGGCAAGGAGCTGCTGAAGTACCTCGCCACCCCCGCCGCCGAGGAGATCTACCTCAAGCGGGACCCCAACAACATCGCGGTCAACGAGGGCGCGTCCACCTCCTCGTACAACGCGCTCCAGAAGAAGGCCGTGCGGCTCGTCGCCGACGCCAAGCAGATCTCGCAGTTCATGGACCGCGACACCCGCCCCGACTTCGCGTCCCAGGTGATGATCCGGGCCATCCAGCAGTTCATCAACAACCCGGACGACATCGACTCCCTGACCAAGAGCATCGAGTCCCAGAAGAAGACCATCTTCACCACCGACTAGGAGACCCACGCCGTGCCGCTCACCACCGCGCGGCGTGCCAGGCGGCGGGGCCCGCGGAGGTTCACCTCCCGCGACCTCGCCGTCATCGGCGTGCTGCTGGGCATTCCCGTACTGCTCGACCTCACCCTCGTCTGGGGCCCCACCCTCGCCTCCGTCGGCCTGTCCTTCACCAGCTGGGACGGGATCGGGGACATCCACTGGGTCGGCACCGACAACTACCGCACCCTGTTCACCGACTATCCGCCGTTCTGGCCGGCCGCCCGCAACAACCTGCTCTGGCTGGCCTTTCTGGGCTGTGTGGCGACCCCCTTCGGGCTGCTGCTGGCCGTACTCCTCGACAAGGGCGTCCGGTTCAGCCGCTTCTACCAGTCCACCCTCTACATGCCGGTGGTCCTCTCACTCGCCGTCGTCGGCTTCATCGCCCAGCTGGTCTTCTCCCGCGACCAGGGCGTGCTCAACGCCATCCTCGGGAACACGGACGACCCGGTGGACTGGCTCGGCGACCCCGACCTCAACATCTGGGTGGTGCTGCTGGCCGCCGCCTGGCGGCACACCGGCTATGTGATGATCCTCTACCTGGCCGGGCTGAAGTCCGTGGATCCTGCCCTCAAGGAGGCCGCGGCCCTCGACGGCGCCAATGAGCGGCAGACCTTCTTCCGGGTCGTGCTGCCCACGCTGCGGCCGGTCAACGTCATCGTCGGCGTCATCACCGTCATCGAGGCGCTGCGCGCCTTCGACATCGTCTACGCCATCAACCACGGCCGCAACGGCCTCGAACTGCTCTCCGTGCTCGTCACGGACAACATCATCGGCGAGGCCAGCCGGATCGGCTTCGGATCCGCCATCGCCGTCGTCCTGCTCACCGTGTCCCTGGGATTCATCGTGACCTATCTGGTCCAGGAGTTGCGAGGGGAGAAGAAGGGATGACCACGGCCACCCCGGCCGCACCCCCGCGGCCCTCCGCCCCGCCCTCGCCCGACCGGCACCGGCGCCGCCGGGCACGCCCCGGCCGCCTCGGGCTGCACGCCTTCCTGATGACCGTCTCGCTCGCCTTCCTCGCCCCGCTGCTGCTGGCCGTCTACGCCTCGCTGCGCCCGTACGAGGAGACCGCCGAGCACGGCTACTTCTCGCTGCCCCGCCATCTGTCGTTCGACTACTACAAACAGGCGTTCAGCGACTCGGGGATGAGCAAGTACTTCGTCAACTCGCTGATCATCGCGGTGCCCGGGGTGCTGCTGACGCTCTTCTTCGCCTCCTTCGTCGCCTTCGCCGTCTCCCGGCTGAAGATGCGCGGCGGGCTGGTCCTCCTGATGGTCTTCACGGCCGGGAACCTGCTGCCGCAGCAGGTGATCGTCACCCCGCTGTATGTGCTCTTCACCAAGATCGACCTGCCCTACTGGATGTCGGACTCGATGACGATGTACGACTCCTACTGGGCCGTGATCGCGGTCCAGGTCGCCTTCCAGGTCGGCTTCTGCGTCTTCGTCCTGGCCAATTTCATGCGAGCCCTGCCGCTGGAGATCCTGGAGGCGGCGGTGGTGGACGGCGCGGGGGTGTGGACCCGCTACTGGCGGATCACCCTGCCGCTGTGTCGCCCGGCGCTGGCGGCGCTCGGCACGCTCCAGTTCACCTGGATGTACAACGACTTCCTGTGGGCGCTGGTCTTCGTCTCCGACGGCGACAAGCTCCCCATCACCTCCGCGCTCAACAACCTGCGCGGACAGTTCTTCACGGACTACAACCTGCTGGCGGCGGGCTCGGTGATCGTGGCGCTGCCCACCGTGCTGGTCTTCCTGCTCCTCCAGCGCCACTTCATCGCCGGTCTCACCCTCGGCGCGAGCAAGGGCTGAAGGCCCGCGTCGGCGGTCCCGCCGGAGCTGTCCGGAACCCGTGCCGCCGCCCGCGCGCCGCCGTCCACGCGGCGGCGCGATCCGGCACTCCCCGGCGGCCGCGCGTTTCCGTGGCAGGGTGATGCGGGCAACTGTCAGGGGGCGATGGAATAGGGGGAAATGTGATCGTCTGGCTGAACGGTGCGTTCGGCGCGGGCAAGACCACCGCGGCCCGCGAACTGGTGGACTTCTTGCCCGGCAGCACGTTCTACGACCCGGAGCTGGTCGGCGACGGCCTGCGGATGATGCTGCCGCGCAAGCGCCTGGAGGAGGTGTCCGACTATCAGGACCTGCCGTCCTGGCGGCGACTGGTCGTGGACACCGGCGCGGCCCTGATCGCGGAGGTGGGCGGCCCGCTGGTGGTGCCGATGACAGTCCTCAGACAGGAGTACCGCGATGAGATCTTCGGCGGCTTCGCGGCCCGGCGGATCCCCGTGCGGCATGTGCTGCTGCACACTGACGAAACGATCCTGCGCGAACGAATAGCGGAGCGCGAGGCGATACCGGGCGACCCGGACGCCTGCGAATCCGTCCGCCGGTGGTGCCTGGACCACCTGGCGCCCTACCGCTCGGCGCTGTCCTGGCTCCTCGACGACGCGTATGTCGTGGACACCACCGGGCTCACCCCCCGGCAGACCGCCGAGCACATCGCCGACGCCGTCCGCGAGGGCGCCGGCAGCTGCGACATCGTGCAGACCCCGGAACCCAGGGCCGAGACCCTGGCGGCCGGGGTCCTGCTCTTCGACGAGGACGACCGGGTGCTGCTCGTCGACCCCACCTACAAGCCCGGCTGGGAGTTCCCCGGCGGCGTCGTCGAGCCCGGCGAGCCGCCCACCCACGCCGGCGCCCGGGAGGTCGGCGAGGAACTCGGCCTCCGACTCGACGAGCCGCTGCGGCTGCTCGTCGTCGACTGGGAACAGCCCAGACCGCCCGGCTACGGCGGCCTGCGCCTGCTGTTCGACGGCGGACGGCTCACCACCGAGGCGGCCCGGAAGGTCCTGCTCCCCACCGCCGAACTGCGCGGCTGGCGCTTCGTCACGGAGGGCGAGGCCGCGGATCTCTTGCCCCCGGTGCGCCTCAGCCGCCTGCGCTGGGCCCTGCGCGCCCGCGAGCAGGGCCACCCGCTGTACCTCCAGGCGGGAACCCCAGCAGGCTGACGGGCGGGCGCCCCCCGCCCCCCCACCACGGGCCTGGTGGCCGCCCTGCCCGCGCCTACGGCGTGGCTTCGGGCAGGGGCCTGCCCGGCCGCGCGTACGGGGCCGATGGCCCGGTCGGCACGCGCAGCCGTGCCGGGCAGGGGCCCGCGATCGCGCTGCGACGCCGCGCGTACGGTCACCGGCGACGCGCGGCCGCGCGCGTGCGGCGCGGTTCGGGGGTCTGTCCGGCGGCGCGTACGGGGCTGGCGGCCTCGGCCGCTCCGCGCTGCCACGCGGGGCAGGGGGCGGCGACCGCGCTGGTGGCGCCGCGCGTACGGTCACCGGCGACGCGCGGCCGCGCGGACGCGCGGCCGCGCGCGTGCGGCGCGGTTCGGGGGTCTGTCCGGCGGCGCGTACGGGGCCGGTGACCTCGGTCGGTCCGCGCTGCCACGCGGGGCAGGGGGCGGCGACCGCGCTGGTGGCGGCGCGCGCACGGTTACCGGCGATGGGGCCCCGCAGCCCCCGGCCGCGCCTGCGGCGCGGTCCCAGCGGGGGCCCGCCGGGCCCGTGCGCGGCGCGACTCCGGGGTTCGCTCGGGCCGCGGCCGGGCCGGGGGACCGGTCCCGGCGCGGCAGGCCCGCCGGGCCGGGAGCCGGGGCCGGCCCCGGGGCTACCGTGCCTCGGCCGCGTACGCCCGCAGGAACAGCGCCTCCGCGAGCGAGAGTCGCTCCAGCTCGCGCGGCGAGACGCTCTCGTTGACCGCGTGGATCTGGGCGTCCGGCTCGCTCAGCCCGATGAGCAGGATCTCCGCCTCCGGATAGAGCGCCGCGAGCGTGTTGCACAGCGGAATCGAGCCGCCCGCCCCCGCGATCGCCATCTCCTGCCCGTCGTACGCCTCGTTCAGGGCCTGCCCCATCGCCGCGTACGCCGGGCTCGTGACGTCCGCCCGGAACGGCTGGCCCTGGCCGACCTGCTCCACGGTGACCCGCGCGCCCCACGGCGCGGCGGACTTCAGGTGGGCGGTCAGCAGCTCGGCCGCCTCGCTCGCGTCCACGCCCGGCGGCACCCGAAGGCTCACCGCCGCCCGCGCGCTCGCCTGGACCGACGGGGTGGCGCCGACGACCGGAGGGCAGTCGATGCCCAGGACGGTGACGGCGGGGCGGGCCCAGACGCGGTCGGCGACGGTGCCCGAGCCGATCAGCTGGACGCCGTCCAGGACCCTGGCGTCCTTGCGGAAGTCCTCCTCCGGATACTGGAGTCCCTCCCAGGCCGCGTCCGCCGCCAGACCCCGGACGGTCGTGGAGCCGTCCTCGGCCCGCAGCGAGTCCAGGATGCGGATCAGCGCGGCGAGCGCGTCCGGCGCGGCGCCGCCGAACTGGCCGGAGTGGAGATTGCCCTCCAGGGTGTCCACCCGGACCCGCAGCAGCGCCATGCCGCGCAGCATCGCGGTGACCGTGGGCAGCCCGCCGCGGAAGTTGCCGGTGTCGCCGATGACGATCGTGTCGGCGGCCAGCAGCTCCGGGTGCGCCTCCGCGTAGCGCTCCAGGCCACCCGTGCCCTGTTCCTCCGAGCCCTCCACGATCACCTTGACGTTCACCGGAACCCCACCGTGCCGCTTGAGCGCGCGCAGCGCGGTGAGGTGCATGATCAAGCCACCTTTGCAGTCGGCGGCGCCGCGCCCGTACCAGCGCCCGTCGCGCTCGGTCAGCTCGAACGGCGGGGAGAGCCAGGCGGCTTCGTCCAGCGGCGGCTGGACGTCGTAGTGGGCGTACAGCAGAACCGTCGGGGCCCCGGCCGGGCCGGGCAGAAAGCCGTAGACCGACTCGGTCCCGTCGGGCGTCTCCAGCAGCGCCACGTCCGTGAAGCCCTCGGCGCGCAGCGCGTCGGCGACCCACCGCGCGGCGGCCTCGCACTCGCTCTTCGGGTACTGCGCCGGGTCCGCGACCGACTTGAAGGCCACGAGCTCGGCCAGTTCGGCCTTGGCCCGGGGCTGCAGCGCGGCGACGGTGGCGGCGATCGCCCGGCGGTCGGCCGGGGAAGGCGACGCGTGGCCGTCGGCTCCGGCGTGAGGTGCCTGCTCCATGTGGGGACGCTCCTGTGGGATGCGCGCGATGGCACGAATGTACGACTGTACGGCTTGATGATGCGCCGCCGATCATCCCACAGCGGGGTCGCACCCAGGTGAGCCGTAGGATGCGACGGTGGCCCGCGGCGGTGGTGGCGCAGGGCGATCAGGTCGGTCGAGTGGGAGCGGAAGCACACGTGAGCAGCGACAACGCGGCCCGGAACGGGGCCTCCCCGGCGGAGCCGGCGGACGAGTCGGTATGGGACGTCGTCGTGGTGGGGGCGGGCCCGGCGGGTGCCTCCGCCGCCTACGCCGCCGCCTGCGCGGGCCGCCGGGTCCTGTTGCTGGAGAAGGCCGAGCTGCCGCGCTACAAGACCTGCGGGGGCGGCATCATCGGTCCCTCGCGCGAGGCGCTGCCGCCCGGCTTCGAACTGCCGCTGCGCGAGCGGGTCCACGCCGTGACGTTCTCGCTGAACGGCAGGCTGACCCGCACCCGCCGCTCCAAGCAGGCGCTGTTCGGGCTGATCAACCGGCCGGAGTTCGACGCCGGGCTGGTCGAGGCCGCCAAGGACGCGGGCGCCCGGGTGCGCACCGGCACCGCCGTGGCGCGCGTCGAGCAGCACGGCCCGTCGGTGCCCGACCGGCGGACCGTGGCCGTGGTGCTCGCGGACGGCGAGACCGTGCTGGCCCGGGCCGTGGTCGGCGCGGACGGGAGCGCCAGCCGGATAGGGGCCCATGTCGGCGTCAAGCTCGACCAGGTGGACCTCGGCCTGGAGGCGGAGATCCCGGTGCCGCCGACCGTGGCCGAGGACTGGTCGGGCCGGGTCCTCATCGACTGGGGCCCGCTGCCGGGCAGTTACGGCTGGGTCTTCCCCAAGGGCGACACCCTGACCGTCGGGGTGATCTCGGCCCGTGGTGAAGGCGCCAGGACCAAGCGCTACCTGGAGGACTTCATCGCCCGGCTCGGGCTCGCCGGGTTCGAGCCGCGCATCTCCTCCGGGCATCTGACCCGCTGCCGCTCCGACGACTCCCCGCTGTCCCGGGGCCGCGTGCTGGTGTGCGGGGACGCGGCGGGGCTGCTGGAGCCGTGGACCCGCGAGGGCATCTCCTTCGCGCTGCGCTCGGGGCGGCTCGCGGGGGAGTGGGCAGTGCGCATCGCCGAGGCCCATGACGCGGTCGACGCCCGGCGTCAGGCGTTGAACTACGCCTTCGCGATCAAGGCGGGGCTCGGGGTGGAGATGGGGGTCGGGCGCCGGCTGTACACGGTGTTCGCCCGCCGCCCCGGGATGTTCCACGCGGCGCTCACCGGATTCCGGCCGGCCTGGCGGGCCTTCACGAAGATCACGCGCGGGACGACGACGCTCGCCGAGATCGTCCGAACCCACCCGGCGGCGCGGCGGGCGCTGACCGCGCTCGACCGCGGCTAGGCCCGGTCCGGGCGGCCTGCCCGCGCGTCACCGCCGCCGACGGCTCACGCGCCGACGGCTCATGCGTCGATGGCTCACGCGTCGGCGGTGGTGACGCGGAAGACCGGGTGCAGCGGGGAGATCCGGGCCAGCTCCTCGTCCGACGACTTCCCGGTCACCCCGTCGAAGAACTGGCTCACCTCCCAGCCCCAGCGGACCAGATAGGCGCGCAGCGCCTCGGTCTTCTCCGCGCCCTCCGGCAGCTCGGTGGCGGTGAAGGTCTGCGTACGGCGCCCGACCCGCAGCCGGCCGCCCCCGGCGGCCCGCATGTTGCGCACCCACTGGGTGGTGCCGCGGGCGGAGACCAGGTAGCGCTCGCCCTGAAGCGGAAGCGGATTGACGGGGACCCGTCGCCACTCGCCGCTCGACCGGCCGACGACGGACAGCTCGGCGGCGCCGAAGAGGCTCAGTCCGCGCCGGGCGAGCCAGGCCACGGTCGCGTGGAAGGGGGCCTCGAACCGGCTGGGCTTGATGTAGTGCTGCTGCGACATGACGTTCTCCCGTGATCCGTTGCGAGAGCAGTGCTCTCGTTGAAGAGCAGTGTGCACGACGTCGAGGTTGCAAAGCAAGAGCACCGCTCTCGTTGTTGGCTGGTGCTCCATCGGATGAGACACTGTCCGTCATGAGTGCGATCCAAGGGGCCAGAGAACGGGCCCGTGCCGAAGTGACCGCCGCCATCAAGGAAGAGGCGCGCCGCCAAGTGGCCCGCGAGGGCGCGGTCAAGCTGTCGCTGCGCGCCGTCGCCCGCGAGCTGGGCATGGTCTCCTCCGCGCTCTACCGCTACTTCCCGAGCCGTGACGACCTGCTGACCGCGCTCATCGTGGACGCGTACGACGCCCTCGGCGCGGCCGCCGAAGGGGCCCTGGCGGCGGACGGCCGGGAGCCCCTCGAGCGGTGGAGCGCGGTCTGCCGGGCCGTACGGGAGTGGGCGCTGGCCCATCCGCACGAGTACGCGCTCATCTACGGCTCCCCGGTGCCCGGCTACTCCGCCCCCCAGGCCACGGTCGTGCCCGCCTCCCGGGTGGCCCTGGCCCTGCTCACCGTCGTCCTCGACGCCCACGCCGCCGGCGCCCTGCGCACGCCCGAGGGGGCCGTGGTCCCCGAGGCGGTGGGGGCCGACGTCCGCGCGCTGGCCCAGACCCTGGGGATCGAGCTGCCCGAAGCGGCGCTCACGGGGTTCACCGCGGCCTGGGCGCAGCTGTTCGGCCTGGTCAGCTTCGAGGTCTTCGGCCAGTTCAACAAGGTCGTCGAGGCGCGCGAGGAGTTCTTCGCCCATGCCGTCGCGGCCCTCGGCCGCGCGACCGGCCTGCCCTGGACCAGTCCATCCGATTGATCACCTGATCACGTGATCAGCGGTCAGGCGTCGGCGGGGTGCGCCTCGTCCGGCACCCGCACCAGATGCAGTGCGGTGCTCGCCCAGTCGCCCGACGGCAGGTCGAGGTCGAGCCCGTACCCCGTCAGCACGGCCGCGTGGTGCACCGTGCCGGTCACCGTGTCGCGGTAGCGGGCCCCGGGCACCAGGCCGCGGAGCCGGACGGGGAGGCGCGGGGTGCCGTGCCGGGGGCTGCGCCGGTAGGCGAGCAGCAGCAGCTCCGAAGCGTCGTCGGCGAGGTACTGGACGGCCGTGGGCCCCTCGCCGAGCGGCTCGGTGAGCCGGTACTGGCGGCCCCGCTGGACCAGGTGGCGGACCTTCTTGTAGTCCGCCACCAGCTCGGCCGACTCGACGAGTTCCTCCTCCGACCAGCGGGTCAGGTCGCCGCCGATACCGAGCAGGCCGGCCATGGCGACGTGGAAGCGGAAGCGCAGCGGCACCGAGTGGCCGGTGAGCTGGTTGGGCACGTCGGTCACCCACGCGGACATCACCCGCGCCGGGTAGACCTGGCTGAAGCCGTGCTGAATGACCAGGCGGTCCACCGCGTCGGTGTTGTCGGACACCCACGCCTGGTCGGTGCGGGCGAGGATGCCCAGGTCGACGCGTCCCCCGCCGCCGCTGCAGGTCTCGATGCGCAGCTGCGGGTGCTCGGCGCGGAGCCGGTCGAGGACGCCGTAGAGGTTGGCGACGTACCGGGTCCACAGCCGGTCGTTGCCGTCGCGGTGGCCGGGCCAGCCCGCCTCGCCGAAGGCGCGGTTCATGTCCCACTTGAGGAAGTCGACGCCGTGGCCGGCGACCAGCCGGGTCAGCCAGTCGTGCGCCCAGTCGGCGACGTCATCGCGGGCGAAGTTGAGCACGAGCTGGTTGCGCAGCTCGGTGCGCTCGCGGCCCGGCACATGCAGCACCCAGTCCGGGTGCGCGCGGTACAGATCGCTGTCGGGGTTGACCATCTCCGGCTCGACCCAGACGCCGAACCGCATGCCGAGGCCGGCCTGGAACCGGTCGGGCGCCGGGGACCAGTCGCCGAGGCCCGCCCGATCGCTGCGGCGGGCGCCGAACCAGCCGTCGTCCACGACGTACAGCTCGACGCCGATCCGCGCGGCGCGCTCGGCCAGCGCCTTCTGTCCGGCCTCGTCGACGTCGAAGCCGGTGGCCTCCCAGGAGTTGTACAGCACGGGGGCCGGTTCGGCGGGGTGGGGCAGGACATGGGTCCGGACGTAGGCGTGCCAGGCGCGGCTCGCCGCTCCGAAGCCGCCCTCGCTGTAGAGGCCGGCGAAGACGGGGGTGGTGAACGCCTCGCCCGGTGCGAGCGGCACGCACGTCCCGTCGTGGCCGGCGCCGCCCGTGAGACCGGCGCGGCCGTCCGGGGTGCGCTGCACGGTGACCCGCCAGCTGCCGCTCCAGGCGAGGACGGCGCTCCACACCGGGCCGTGGTCCTCGCCGGCCGCCCCGCCGTCGAGCATGACCCAGGGGTTGGCGTGGTGGCTGGTGATGCCGCGCCGGCTGGTCAGCACGGTCTCGCCGAACGGCAGGGGGTCGCGGCGCAGCTGCGTCTCGGCCGACCACTGCCCGGTGACGTGGCTCAGCCGGTAGCCGGCCAGGGGCGGCAGGGTCCAGGCGGCGGAGTCGGCCCGCAGCAGCTCCAGGGGTTCGTGCCCGGTGTTGTGCAGCACGGTCCAGCGTTCGATCACATCGGTGTCGTCGCGGACCCGGTAGTGCAGGGCGACCCGCAGCGGACGGAGCCGGTCGCGGAACTCCAGCACGAGCTCGGCGCTGCCGGGCACGTCGGTGAGGACGCGGTGTCCCGTGGGCCGCCACTCGAAACCGCGGTTGCCGTCGGGGTGGCGTACCTGGAGCGACGGCGGACCGTAGCGGGTGCCACCGTCGACCGGCAGCTCCTCGCCCACCGGCGGCCGGCCCTCGAAGCTGCTCGGCGGCTCCCCGGCGGGGACGGCCAGCGCGCCCGCCTCCGTCGTGGTCAGCCGCGGCCCCCAGGCGAGGTGGCAGGGCGCGCCGCTGTCGTCGATCCACAGCGCGTAGGACGTACGCGGGGTGGTCAGCAGCCAGACGCCGGTGTCCGGGGAGCGGTGGATGAGCGGCATGGGACCTCACGATCAGAGGGTCAGCGAATGCTCAGCAGAGCCAAGCGCCTCCTTCAATAAGGTGTCAACCCCCGTGTGATGGCCAGGCTTTCGAAGGAGTCGCACATGAAGTGCCGTTCCTTGAACGGATTCTGATTCTTTCATTGACAGCAGAAAATATGAGTCATAGGTTCCCGGCCATGCCGTCGACCTCCCGTGTCGAGGCGTTCCCGGTCAACACACCGGCCGCCTCCCAGATCTTCACCACCGTCCTGTCCCATGGCCCGCTCACCCGGCTGGAGGCGGCCCGGCGGGCCGGGCTCTCCCCGGCCGCCGTGACCAAGGCCGTCCGCCCGCTGCTGGAGGCCGGCTATCTGCTGGAGGACGCCAACGACGAGGCGCGCCCGGCGCTCGGCCGGCCGGCGAACCTCGTGCGGGTCGACGGCGGGCGGGCCCTGTTCATCGGCCTGAAGGTGACCGGCGACGAGATCATCGGGGTGCTCGCCGACCTGTGCTGCCGCATCCGCGTCGCCCGCCGCGTGCCGCTGCGCGGCCGGGAGCCGGGGCGGGTGCTGGCCGTGGCGGCGGAGCTGGTGCAGGAGCTGCTCACCGAGGCCGACGGTTTCGGGGTGCGGGTCCAGGGCCTGGGCATCGCCGTCTCCGGCGACGTGGACCGGGCCGAGGGGACCGTGCGCTACTCGCCGTTCCTGGAGTGGCGCGATGTGCCGCTGGCCGAACTGGCCACGATGACCTGCGGGTTGCCGACCACCGTGGACAACGACGTACGCGCCCTCACCGTGGCCGAGCAGTGGTTCGGCGACGGCGTGGGGCTGTCCGACTTCGCCCTCGTCACCGTCGGCGCCGGCATCGGCTGCGGTCTGGTGGTGCACGGCCGCGTCGTCGCCGGCGCACACGGCGTCGCGGGCGAGATCGGCCATGTCACGGTGGACCCGGCCGGCCCGCCCTGCCACTGCGGCAACCGCGGCTGTGTGGAGGCGATCGCGGCCGACCCGGCGATCGTCGCCCAGGTCCGCGAGGTGACCGGTATCGAGGTCGCCGACATCGCCGAAGCCATCGAACTGGCCCACCGGGGTGACGCCGGCGCCCGCGCCGTCTACGCGAAGGCGGGAGAGGCGATCGGCCGGGGCATCGCCACGGTGGCCAACCTGCTCGGCCCCGCACGCGTGATCATCTCCGGCGAGGGGCTGGCCGCCTACGACCTGTTCGCCGAGCAGATCCGCGACGCCTTCACCGCGGCGGCCTTCGGCTCCGCCGCCCGGTGCGACGTCCACACCCGCCCGCTGCCCTTCGAGGAGTGGGCACGCGGCGCCGCCGCCACCGCGATCCAGTCCTTCATCACAGCAGACCCGAACTGACACGCACGAGGAGCAACAATGACGCAGCAGAGCCGCACCTCCCCGGCTGCGCGTGGTCCCGGCCGCCGCACGGTCGTCGGCAGCATGCTCGGTGCCGGGGCGGCCGCCCTGGCGGCACCGGTCCTACCGCCTGCGGTGGAGGGCCCGGGTCCGACCCGGGACGGCGCCGGAAGTTCCTGGAGTTCCTGGGCAGTGCCCGCGCCGAGCGGCAGTACATGGGCGTCGACCCGAGCAACCTCGCGGTCAACGAGAAGGCGGACACGTCCTCGTACAACGCCCTGCAGAAGAAGTCCGCCCGGCTCATCGCCTCGGCCCGGCACATCAGCCAGTTCGCCGACCGCGACAGCGACCCCGGTTTCGTCGCCACCGTCCTGCTGCCCGGACTGACCCAGTGGCTCGGCCACCCCGACGACGGCGCCGGCACGCTGAAGCGGATCGAGTCGCAGCGCGCGCGTTCCTTCACGGTCTGACCAGGACCGGAAAGGCCCCCACCGTGTCCTCTCCGCCCACCGCCCCGCACCGGCCCGGACCGGAGGGACCGCCCCGTCCCCGCCGCGACACCGGCCGCCACCTCCTGCTCGCGGGCGTCTCGCTGCTGTGGCTGATCCCGCTGCTCTGGGCCGTCTACACATCCCTGAGGTCGCACGGCGACACCGCCCGGCACGGCTACTTCTCCTGGCCGCACGGCGTCGGCCTGGAGAACTACGCCGACGCCTGGACCCAGTCGGGCATGCCGTACTTCCTCCTCAACTCCCTCCTCATCACCGTCCCCTCCGTGCTGGGCACCCTGCTGTTCTCCGCGGCCGTCGCCTTCTTCGTCTCCCGTTTCGGCTTCCGCTTCAACCTGGCGCTGCTGATGCTGTTCACCGCGGGCAACCTGCTGCCCGCCCAGGTGCTCATCACCCCGCTGTACCGGCTGTACCTGCTGATCCCGCTCCCCCCATGGATGAGCGACTCCCTGCTGCTGTACAACTCGGCCTGGGGCATCATCGCCATCCACATCGCCTACCAGTGCGGCTTCTGCACGTTCGTCCTCAGCAACTACATGAAGACGATCCCCCAGGAGATCTCCGAGGCCGCCGTCGTCGACGGCGCGCAGGTGTGGCGCCAGTTCTTCCAGATCATCCTGCCGCTGTGCCGCCCGGCCTTCGCCGCCCTGGCGACCCTGGAGTCCATCTGGATCTACAACGACTTCTTCTGGCCGCTCACCCTCGTCGAGACCGGCGACAAGCGGCCCATCACCTCCGCGCTGGCCAACCTCCAGGGCCAGTACTTCACCAACCCGAACCTGATCGCGGCCGGCGCCCTGATGACCGCGATCCCCACCCTGCTGGTCCACTTCGCGCTCCAGCGCCAGTTCATCAGCGGCCTCACCATCGGCTCGGGCAAGGGCTGAGCCGCCCCGCGCACCACCCCCGCCGCACCCCACCCCCAGGAGGTACGACCCATGCGGTCACCCTCGTACTCCGTGCCGCGCACCCGCGCTCTGCGATCCCTGACGGTACTCGCCCTGGCCGCGGGCGCCCTGGCCGCCGTGCCGCCGGCCCAGGCGGACACCGCCGCGCCCGGGCCCGCCGCCAAGCCCTACATGGGCTGGTCGAGCTGGAGCATGCAGTCGTCCAAGTACCCCGGGCTCAACCCCGACGGCGACTACAGCTACCTCACCGAGGCCAATGTCCTGAAGCAGGCCGACGCGCTCGCCGCCAAACTGAAGAAGTACGGCTACGAGTACGTGAACATCGACGCCGGCTGGTGGCGTGACAAGAACTGGACGCCCCACTTCGACCGCTACGCCCGCCAGCAGGCCGACCCGGCCCGTTTCCCGCGCGGGATGAAGGCCGTCGCCGACCACATCCACGCCAAGGGTCTCAAGGCCGGCATCTACTTGCCGGTCGGCCTGGAGAAGGAGGCGTACGACAAAGGCGCCGCGCCCATCTGGAACGCGCCCGGCTGTACCACCGCCGACATCGTCCACGCCGACCTGCGCACCACCAACGGCTGGGACAGCGCCTACAAGCTCGACTTCACCAAGCCCTGCGCCCAGAAGTACATCGACTCCCAGGCGCGGATGTTCGCCGACTGGGGCTATGACTTCCTGAAGCTCGACGGCGTCGGCCCCGGCTCCGGCAAGAGCGGCGAGAACTACGACAACGTCGCCGACGTCGCCGCCTGGCAGCGGGCCATCGCGGCCACCGGCCGGCCGATCCACCTGGAGCTCTCCTGGTCCCTGGACTACGGGCACGTCGCCGACTGGAAGAAGTACTCCCAGGGCTGGCGCATCGACACCGACGTCGAGTGCTACTGCAACACCCTGGTCAGCTGGGAGAACTCCGTCGACGACCGGTTCGACGACGCCCCGGCCTGGGCCCGGCACGCCGGCCCCGGCGGCTGGACGGACCTCGACTCCCTCGACGTCGGCAACGGCGCGATGGACGGCCTGACCAAGGCCGAGCGGCAGACCTACGCCACGCTGTGGGCCATCGCCAAGTCCCCGCTGTACACCGGCGACGACCTCACCCGGCTGGACTCCTACGGCCTGTCCCTGCTGACCAACACCGAGGTCATCGCCGTCGACCAGAGCGACGCCCCGCCCGCCGTGCCCGTCACCCCCTCCGACCCCCAGCAGGTGTGGGCCGCGAGGAACCCCGACGGCACCCTGACCGTCGCCCTGTTCAACCTCGCCGACGCGCCCGCCGCGGTGACCGCCGACTTCTCCGCGCTCGGCTTCACCGGCAAGGCCGCGGTGCGCGACCTGTGGAACCACGAGAACCTCGGCACCCACCGGGACCGGATCACCCAGGCCCTGCCCGCCCACGGCTCACGCCTGTTCAAGGTCACCCCGCGCGGCCAGGCCCTCACCCGGTCCGGCGTCGAGGCCGAGGACCCCGCCAACACCCTGGCCGGCAACGCCTCCGTCGCCGGCTGCTCCGCCTGCTCCGGCGGCAAGAAGGTCGGCAACCTCTACCAGGGCGGCCGGCTGACGTTCCACGACGTCGTCGTCCCCAAGGCCGGCACCTACCAGATCAGGGTCTCCTACATCAGCGGTGACGCCCGCTCCGCCCTGGTCTCCGCCAACGGCAACGGCGCTACCCGCCACAAGTTCCCCTCCACCGGCGACTGGGGCACCGTCACCACCGTCCACGTTCCGGTGAACCTCAAGGCCGGCGCCAACACCCTCACCTTCGACAGCGGTTCCGGCTACGCGCCGGACATCGACCGGATCGACGTACCGAAGTCCTCCTGACACCCGGCGGGGGCCCGGCCGGGCGGCCGGGCCCCCGCCCAGACTTCTGGAGCCGCCATGACCCCCCGCCCGACGGATCCCAGCGGACCGACCGACCCGACGGATCCCAGCGGACCGACCGGCCCGACCGATCCCAGGAGACGCTCCCTGCTGTCGCTCGCCGCGACGGCCGGTCTCACCGCGGCGCTCGGCGGTCTGCCCGCGTTCACCGCCTCCGCCGCACCCCGCCGCCCCACGAGCGAACCCGCCCCGAGCAGTCCGCAGGACCGGCTCTGGTGGCGGGCCCCCGGCGACGAGCGCTCCCTGATCGAGCAGGGCCTGCCGGTCGGCAACGGCCGCCTCGGCGCCCTCGCGAGCAACGACCCCGGCCGCGAACTGCTCCTCGTCACCGACGCCACGATGTGGACCGGCGGCCTCAACGACACGCTCGACAGCGACGGCCAGTTCCCCTACGGCCGCGCCGACTTCGGCTCGCTCACCCTGCTGGCCCGGCTCACCGTGGACCTCCCCGACCACGACCTGTCCGGCGTGCACGGCTACCGCCGCACCCTCGACCTCGCCCAGGGCCTGGTCACCGCCGACTACGTCCGCTCCGGCGTGACCTACCGCCGGCAGATCTTCGCCAGCCGCCCCGACGACGCGATCGTCCTGCACTTCACCCAGAGCGGCGGCGGCCGCTACACCGGCACCGTCACCCTGGAGGGCACCCACGGCGAGCAGCCCGCCGCCGGCGGGTCCTTCGGCGCCACCCTGCCCAACGGCCTGCGCTACGGGGCGGCGGTCAAGGCGTACGGCAGCGGCGGCCGGATCCGGGTGAACGGGCCGCGCATCGAGTTCTCCGGCTGCGCGGACCTCACCGTCGTCCTCAGCGGCGGCACGAACTACGCGCCCGACGCCGACAGCGGGTACCGCGACCCCGCCCTCGCCCCCGAGGCGCTGGCCCGCGCGAAGGTCGCCGCCGCGGCCCGGCACCCGGCCGGTACCCTGCTGCGCACGCATGTCGCCGACTACCGCCGGCTGTACGAGCGGCTGAGCCTCTCGCTGGGCACCTCGACCGACGCGCAGCGCTCCCTGGACACGTGGGAACGGCTCGCGGCACGGGCCCGCGACGGCGCCCCCGACCCCGAGCTGGAGGCGCTGTACCTCCAGTACGGCCGCTACCTGATGATCTCCGGCTCGCGCGGCAGCCTCCCCATGGGACTGCAGGGCCTGTGGCTGGACGGCAACGACCCGGACTGGATGGGTGACTACCACACCGACATCAACATCCAGATGAACTACTGGATGGCCGACCGGGCGGGCCTGTCGCCGTGCTTCGACGCCTTCGCGGACTACTGCCTCGCCCAGCTGCCCGCGTGGACCGACCTGACCCGCCGCCTGTTCGACGACCCGCGCAACCGGTACCGCAACTCCACCGGGAAGGTCGCGGGCTGGACGGTCGCCATCTCCACCAACCCCTACGGCGGGGGCGGCTGGTGGTGGCACCCCGCGGGCAACGCCTGGCTGGGCAACAGCCTGTACGAGCACTACGAGTACACCGGGTCGCGGGAGTACCTGGCGAAGATCTACCCGCTGCTCAAGGGCGCCTGCGCGTTCTGGGAGGCCCGGCTGCTCACCGTCGCCGCGCCGGACGGCCAGGGCGAGGTGCTGATCGCCGACAGCGACTGGTCGCCCGAGCACGGCCCGCTGGACGCCAAGGGCATCACCTACGCCCAGGAACTGGTGTGGGCGCTGTTCGGCAACTACACCGAGGCGGCCGCCGTACTCGGCGAGGACGCCGGCTACGCGCGGACCGTGGCCGGTCTGCGCGACCGGCTGTACCTGCCGCGGGTGAGCCCGACGACGGGCTGGCTGGAGGAGTGGATGTCGCCCGACAACCTCGGCGAGACCACCCACCGTCACCTCTCGCCCCTCGTCGGTCTCTTCCCCGGCGACCGCATCCGCCCCGACGGCTCCACCCCGAAGGAGATCGTCGACGGGGCCCGCGCGCTGCTCACCGCGCGCGGCATGGAGAGCTTCGGCTGGGCGAACGCCTGGCGGGCGCTGTGCTGGGCGCGCCTGAAGAACGCGGACAAGGCCTACCAACTCGTCGCCGACAACCTGCGTCCGTCGTCCGGCGGAAGCAACGGCACGGCGTTCAACCTGTTCGACATCTACGAGACCGAGCGTGGCCGCGGCATCTTCCAGATCGACGCCAACTTCGGCACACCGGCCGCGATGATCGAGATGCTGCTGTACTCGCGCCCCGGACACATCGAGCTGCTGCCGGCACTGCCCGCCGCCTGGGCCGCGTCCGGGTCGGTCACCGGCGTGCCGGTGCGGGGCGGATTCGTGGTGGACCTGCGCTGGCGGGAGGGCACACCGACCGAGGCGCGCGTCCGCAGCGTCGGCGGCCGTACCACCACGGTGGTCTTCGGCGGTGCGTCGCGGCCGGTGAGGCTGGTGCCGGGCGAGGCGGTCACGCTGAAGGGGTTCACCCGATGAGGGCCCGACGCGGCCGGCAAGCTCGTGGTGGGCGCCACGGTCGGGCCGTTCAAGGGCTGGTCGGAGTGGGATCCGGAGGCCGAGGCCGTGCGTCAGGAGGTCAACGCGTTCATCCGGGACAGCGGTGTGTTCGACGCGGTCACCGACTTCGACCGGGTCCTGCGCAGTCCGTACGACCACGAGCGCATCCTGCCGTCCCTCGACGGCGGCGACCATCTGCACCCGAACGACAAGGGCATGCAGGCCATGGCCGACGCGGTGGACCTGACGAGCCTCGACCGCTCGGCGCCGGCCGTCACCTGAGGCCGGACCGGCCCCCGCCCGGCGATCCCCGCTACCGGACGTGCCGGGGCGCGAAGCGCAGCGCCGTGCCCGGGACGGCCTGGGCGGCCGCGGGCAGGTGGGATTCGGGGACGACGCCGACGACGGGATAGCCGCCGGTCGTGGGATGGTCGGCCAGGAACAGCACCGGGCGGCCGTCCGGCGGGACCTGGAGCGCGCCCAGGACCATGCCCTCGCTGGGCAGTTCGCCGTCCCGCGCGCGCTCCAGCGCCGGGCCCTCGGTGCGCAGGCCGATGCGGTTGCTCGCGGCCGACACCCGGAACCCGCCGGTGGCCAGGGTGCGCAGCGCCCGGGGGGTGAACCAGTCCTGGCGCGGGCCGAGCACGACCGGCAGGACCAGTTCGCGCGGCGGCCCCGGGCAGGGCGCCGCGTCCACGGCCGGAGCCGGTCCGTACGGCGCGCCCAGCCGCAGCACCGCGCCGTCGGCGAGCGGGGCCGGGCCGAGGCCGGAGAGCACGTCCGTGGAACGGCTGCCGAGCACCCGCTCGGCCTCCACGCCGCCGTCGAACGCCACGTAGGCGCGCACGCCGTGGGTGGCCGCCCCGGCCTCCACCAGCGCGCCCGCCGGCACCCGCACGGGCGCGCCCCACGCGGCGGGGCGGCCGTCCACGGTGACCGGGCACGGGGCGCCGGTCACCGCCACCGTGGCGGCGCGGCGCAGCCGTACGGCACAGCCGGTGAGCGTGGTCTCCAGGGCCGCGGCCCCCTCCGGGTTGCCCACCAGACGGTTGGCGAGCCGCAGCGCGGGCTCGTCGAGCGCTCCCGAGCGCGGCACGCCGAGGTGGGCGTGGCCGGCCCGGCCGAGGTCCTGGACGGTGGTCAGCGCGCCGGCCCGCACCACCGCGAAGGCGCTGTCGGTCATACCGAAGCCCCTTTCCCCGCGTGCGGCGTCCTCGCGGCCCCGGCGGTCCGCTCCGGTACGAAGCGGACCCGCGTGCCGGGGGACAGGAGCGCGGCCGGGTCGCGCGCGGTGTCCCACAGCACCGCGTCGGTGGTGCCGATCAACTGCCAGCCGCCGGGGGAGGAGCGCGGGTAGACGCCGGTGTACGGGCCCGCGAGGGCGACCGAGCCGGCCGGGACCCTGGTCCTGGGGGTGGCGCGGCGCGGTACGTGGCGGTGGTCGGGCAGGCCGGTCAGATAGCCGAAGCCGGGGGCGAACCCGCAGAACGCGACGCGGAATTCGGTGCCCGAGTGGATGCGCGCGACCTCCTGCGGGGCGACCCCCCACAGCTCGGCGACATCCGCCAGGTCCGGGCCGTCGTAGCGCACCGGGACCTCGACGGTGTCCCCGTCGCCGCCGGTCAGCGGCGGGATCTCCCACCGGGCCACCTCGGCCGCGAGGCGGCGCGGGTCGGCCACCCCGTCCAGGAGCACGGTGCGCGCCGCGGGCACGATCTCCCGTACGGCGGGCAGCGTTCCGGCCCCGGCGCGGCGCAGCAGCTCGGCGTGCAGGGCCTGGGCGGCCTCCCCGGTGTCCACCTCCAGGAGCAGCGCCCGGTCCCCGACCGGCAGGCCGCGCACCCGCGCGGTCCCGTCGGGGCCAGTCATGCGAAGGGCTCCACGCGCACGCCCGCGGCCGCCAGTTCGGCGCGGACCCGGCGGGCGAGGTCGGCGGCGCCCGGGGTGTCGCCGTGCACGCACAGGGACCGCACCGCCACCTGCACCGGTTCGCCGTCGATCGAGGTGACCGACCCGTCGCGGGCGAGGCCGAGGGAGCGCTTGACGACGGCGCCCGGGTCGTCGATGACGGCGCCGGGCTCGCCGCGGGGGACGAGCGTCCCGGCCGCGGTGTAGGCGCGGTCGGCGAACCCCTCGCTCACCACCGGCAGCCCGGCCGCGCCGGCCGCCTCGTGCAGCCGCGAGCCGGGCAGCCCCAGGACGGGCAGCGGCACGCCGTCGGCGGCCAGCAGCACGCCCTCGACGACGGCGGCGGCCTGCGCCGGGTCGCGCACGCAGCGGTTGTAGAGCGCGCCGTGCGGCTTGACGTAGGCCACGTCGGCCCCGGCGGCCCGCGCGAACACCCGCAGCGCGCCGATCTGGTAGGCGATCTCGTCGGCCAGCTCGCGCGGCGGCACGTCCATGGCGCGGCGGCCGAAGCCCGCCAGATCGCGGTAGGAGACCTGGGCCCCGACGCGCACACCGCGCTCGGCGGCCAGCTCGCACACCCGGCGCATGGTCGACGGGTCGCCGGCGTGGAAGCCGCAGGCCACATTGGCGCTGGTGACGACGGACAGCAGGGCGTCGTCGTCGGTGAGCCGCCAGTGGCCGAAGCCCTCGCCGAGGTCGGCGTTGAGATCGATCGTCAGGTCCGCCATGCGTCATAAGGTAGGCGATCGTTGAACGATCCGACAAGAAGAATGTTGTCTCACCCTGCGTTCTGGGATTGACTTCTCGCCATACGGGATTCCAGAAGGTGGCAAAGGGGACAAGAGTGGCAAAAGGGGTGGAACGGCGGCTCGCGGAGGCCTCCACGCTGGCCGAGTTGGAGGGCGACCGGGTGCTGCTCGGGCGGACCAGCACCGCCGAGCGGGTCGCCGACATCCTGCGCGACCGCATCGCCGAGGGGTTCTTCCCGCCCGGCACGCGCCTGTCCGAGGACAGCGTCAAGGGGGCGCTCGGCGTCTCGCGCAACACCCTCAGGGAGGCGTTCCGCCTGCTCACGCACGAGCGGCTGCTGGTACACGAGCTCAACCGCGGCGTGTTCGTACGCGTGGTGACGGTGGACGACCTGATCGACATCTACCGCGTGCGCACGCTGATGGAGTGCGGCGCGGTGCGCGGCCTCGGGGAGCCGCCGTACCCGCTGGAGGCGGTCGAGGCGGCCGTCGTGGCGGGGGAGCGCGCCGCGCAGGCGAGCGCCTGGCAGGACCTGTCCACCGCCAACATCCGGTTCCACCAGTCGATCGTCGCCCTCGCCGGCAGCCCGCGCGCCGACGAGCTGATGCGCGGGGTGCTGGCCGAACTCCGCCTGGTCTTCCACGTCATGGCCGACCCCCGCCGCTTCCACGCCCCGTACCTGGTCCGCAACCGGCAGATCCTTGAGGTGCTGCAGTCGGGGGACGCCCCCGAGGCCGAGCGGCTGCTCGCCTCCTACCTCGAGGACTCCGAGCTCCAGCTGGCCGGTGCCTACGCCCAGCGGGTTTCCGCCTCGTAAACGATCCGGGGCCACGAAAGAAGGAGAACAAGTTCGCATCTCACTCTTGTCGGATCGTTCAACAAACGCCTAGCCTCCGTTGCACTCTTCCTCACGCCCCCGTGAGGTCCTGCACATGGAAGGCGGGACGCATGATCGTTCTCCTCGGCGTCCTGGTGGTGATCCTCGGATTCGCCACACGACGCAACCCGCTGCTGGTGGTCGGAGTCGCCGGCATCGTCACCGGGCTGCTGGGCAAGCTCTCGCCGCGCGAGGTCCTCGCGGCCTTCGGCGACGGCTTCGCATCCAGCCGCTCGGTGACGATCTTCGTCATCACGCTCCCCGTCATCGGCCTCCTGGAGCGCAACGGCCTCCAGGAGCAGGCACGCATCCTCATCGGCCGCCTGGGCAAACTCACCACCGGCCGCTTCCTCGCCCTCTACCTGGGGCTCCGTCAGCTCACCGCCGCCGTGGGCCTGACCAGCATCGGCGGGCCGGCGCAGAGCGTGCGGCCCATGGTCGCGCCGATGGCCGAGGGGGCCGCCGAGCGCCGCCACGGCCCGCTGCCCGAGCGGGCGCGAGAGCGGGTCCGCTCGTACGCATCGAGCGCCGACACCGTCGGCCTGTTCTTCGGCGAGGACTGCTTCCTCGCCATCGGCTCGATCCTCCTCATCACCGGCTTCGTCAACACCACGTACCACACCCACCTGGAGCCCCTGCAGCTGGCCCTGTGGGCCATCCCGACCGCCGTGTGCGCCTTCCTCATCCACGGCGCCCGGCTGCTGCGCCTCGACCGCACCCTGGACCGCGACCTGGCGACCGCGGCCTCCCGCGCCGGCCGGGCCGGCGACCGCACCCCGGAGGACGTGAAGTGATCAAGGTCGAGTGGTTCTACTGGCTCGTCGGTGCCGTCTTCCTCGCCATGGCCGCCCAGATGGCGGTCGACCGCACCAACCCCAAGCGCCTCGGCTCCGCCGCCTTCTGGGGCCTGCTCGGCGGATGCTTCCTCTACAGCACCTGGGTGGTGCGGAAGCAGGTCCCGGCCGAGCCGCTGGGCGTCGCCGTGCTGGCCATGGTCTGCCTGGCCGGGTTCGGCCAGACCGGGCGCGGCATCCCGCGCACCACCACCGCCGAGCAGCGCACCGCCCTGGCCGCGCGGCTGCGCGGCAAGCTGTTCATCCCCGCCCTGACCATCCCGCTGGTCGCGGTGGTCTGCGCCTCAGCCCTCAAGCACTGGAAGGTCGGCGGCGAGCCGGTCCTGGAGCCGGGCAGCGAGACCGTCCTCGGCCTCGGCTTCGGCGCCATCGCCGGGCTCGCGGTCGCCATGCTGGTGGTCCGCGAGCGCAACCCCGCAGTGCCGCTGCACGCCGGGCGTGGCCTGCTGGAGTCCATGGGCTGGGCCCTGCTGCTGCCCCAACTGCTGGCCGTACTCGGCTCGATCTTCCAGGTGGCAGGGGTCGGCACCCAGGTCGGCAAGATCACCGAACAGCTGCTGCCGGATGGTCAGAAGTACGTCGCCGTGGCCGTCTACTGCGTGGGCATGGCCCTGTTCACCACCATCATGGGCAACGCCTTCGCCGCGTTCCCGGTGATGACCGCCGCCATCGGCTGGCCCGTGCTCATCCAGCAGATGCACGGCGAACCGGCGGTCGTCCTCGCCGTCGGCATGCTGGCCGGCTTCTGCGGCACCCTCGTGACCCCCATGGCCGCCAACTTCAACCTCGTCCCCGCCGCACTGCTCGAACTCAAGGACCAGTACGGGCCCATCAAGGCCCAGATCCCCACCGCCGGGGCGCTGCTGGCCTGCAACATCGTCATCATCTCGCTCTTCGCCTTCTGAGGAGGCCCGTGTGACCAGCGTGACCCCGGCGCACGGCGTGACCCGCGTGCTCCTCACCGGCTTCGAACCCTTCGGCGGCGAGGACGTCAACCCGTCCTGGCAGGCCGTCTCCCTGGTCGCCGCCGGGCCCCCGCCCGGCATCCAGGTCACCGCCGCCCGGCTGAGCTGCGTCTTCGGCACGGCGCTCGAGGAACTGGACGCCGCGGTGGAGCGGACCGACCCCGACCTGGTGCTGTGCGTGGGACAGGCCGGCGGCCGCACCGGCATCAGCGTCGAACGCGTCGCGATCAACGTGGACGACGCCCGCATCCCCGACAACGCCGGGCGGCGGCCCATCGACCGCCCGGTCGTCCCCGGCGGCCCCGCCGCCTACTTCGCCGCCCTGCCCGTCAAGGCGTGCGTCGCCGCCGTACGAGCCGCCGGAATACCCGCCTCCGTCTCCCAGACGGCCGGCACGTTCGTGTGCAACCACGTCTTCTACGGCCTCGCCCACCTGATCGCCACCCGCAGACCCGGCCTGCGCGGCGGATTCGTCCACGTCCCCTACGCCCCCGAGCAGGTCGTGGACCGGGCCGAGCCGTCGCTGCCCGTGGACGCGGCGGCGCACGCCCTGCGGGCGATCATCACCACGGCCGTGACCACCCGCGAAGACCTCCGCGTCGCCGAAGGCGCCACCCATTGAGCGCGCCGCACGTCCCGCCGGGCGACCGGCCCGGCAAGCTCCCCGAACTCGCCGCGCTCGCGGGACGCTTCGCCGCCGTGGCCGTCGCCAACGTCACCCGTCCCTATCCGTACCCGCCCGGGCATCTGCTGCGCGGACCCGAAGATCTGGTGCCGCCCCGCCGCCACCACCCCGCCTTCTACGGCTCGTACGACTGGCACTCCTCGGTGCACATGCACTGGCTGCTCGTCCGGCTGCTGCGCCGCTTCCCCGGGCCTGGCTGCTCGCGCTGACCGCCGATGCCGGGCCCTGGGCCCGGCGGGCAGCCGGTGGGCGGCCGCCCTGGAACCGGCGGCCGACGCCGTCGAGGCGCTGCTGTGCGACTGGCTGCGGCGGGCCACCTACCCGGTGCGGCACGGCGTCCACACCAACAGCGCCTTCGCTCTCGGCCTGATCCTCGACAGCGCCGCCACGGCCGGGCGGGCGGCCCTCGCCGAGCCGGTCGAGGCGGCGGTCCTCCGCTGGTTCGGCGAGGACCACGACGCCCCGGCCCACTGGGAGCCCTCCGGCCAGGACTTCCTCTCACCGGCGCTCACCCCCCTTTCGCGGCGGTTCGCCTCCGGGGCGCCTCAGCCGCTGTCGACGGTCGACCGTGCTCGGCCCCTCGTACCCCGGGGCCGCCGCGCGCTCCCCCTTTCGACAGCGTCGCGCCCCTTCGGCTCACTCGCCGGAGGGCGAAGCGGTCTGCCGGGTGCTTCCCCAGGCGGACTTCGCGGCCTGGCTGGACGGCTTCCTGCCCGGCATCGGGCGCGGCGCCCCGACCCCGCTGCTCACCCCGCCCGTCGTCTCCGACCCGGCCGACCCGCAGATCGGCCACCTCGTCGGACTCTCGCTCAGCAGCGCCGCCGCGCTGCGGCGGCTCGCCGCGGCGCTGCCCGAGGGCGACCCGCGCGCCCCCGTCCTGGCCGCGGCGGCCCGTGAGCACCTCGCCGCCGGGCTGCCGCACGTGGTCTCCGGGGACTTCACGGGCGACCACTGGCTCGCCACCTTCGCGGCGCTCGCGCTGGACGGGCCGCACGGGCCCCACGGACCCGCCGGGGGTGGGCACCACGGCACGAGGGGCGTCGGGCGCGTCGTAAACTGACGGACCGGTCCGCGCGCCCGGCCGCTCCGCGCCGTTTCGTCCGTTGTCGGTGCGAGCGCCTAATCTGTGCGACGTGACATCTCCAGCGCCCGGGGCGGCAGCGCCCCAGCTCAACGGGTACGCCGGGGCAGCGCGCCCGGCCCCGGGTCCGGCCGCCGACGAAGGCCTGGCCCGGCGGCTGCGCGCGCTCGCCTGCACCGCGCCGCTGCACGATCTCGACGCGCGCAAGGGCAGCCTCGCGGGCGAGTACTCGGTGTACGCGATGGCGGAGGTCGCCCTCGCCGCCATCGACCTGGTCACGCTCAACATGGACTTCGACACCGGCGCCGACCACGAGCAGATAGTGGCCAGGCTGCTGCCCCGTGTCGCCGCGCAGGCCCCGGACCGGCCCACCGCCGAGCACGAGCGCGTCGCCCGCTGGGTGCTGGAGAACCTGATCAACGTCGGCAGTGTGGACCGCGGCTTCCGCGCCGTGTACGGCACCTTCGGCCCCGACGGCGTCTATGTGCGCCGCGACTACGACTTCAAGCTGGTCGAGGAGGTGCCCGGCCCCGGCGGCAGCGTCTATCTGCGCACCACCGACGAGGCGGTCAACGTCCTGGTCGGCGCGCTCGACACGGACGTCACCAGCGCCCAGATCGCCGCCGAGGTCAAGCTCGAGGTGCTGATCAGCCGCGGCCGCCTCGCCGACGCCCAACTCGCCGCCGAACAGGCCCGCTACCGCACCGTGCAGTACTCGGAGACGCTGCGCCGCACCCTCGACGCCACCCGGCGCAACGTGCGCGCCGTCGACTGGCTGAGCACCGTCCCCGATCTGATCAGCGAGGCCCTGGACCACGTCGCCGACCGCTACCGCCACGAGAACGCGATCCTGACCAACATCCGCAAGGCCCGCGACGAGGCGGAGAGCGCCGAGAACAAGCGCCGCGCCGCCGAGCTCGTCGACATAGTCAAGGACTGCATCCGCCGCCACACCCAGCTCCAGTCGCGGCTGCTGGAGGCCGGGCCGCTCTTCCGCGCCGAGCAGGACCGCCAGGCCTTCGCCACGCCCGCCGCGCGCGCCGGACTCGACCTGTACGGGCAGCTCCTCGCGCCCGTCCTGCCGCTGCCCGTGGAGCAGGCCCTGCGCGTCACCGACGCCTTCTTCGCCCGCGGCACGGGGCTGCGCACCCCCACCTCCGTGCGCGTCGGCGACCTCGTGGACATGCTGCTGACCCCGCCCGTGGAGCGCGAGCACCTGGGCGCGGAGATGCCCGAGCCGGACCTGATCGCCACCCCCGACGACAGCCGCTTCAGCGAGGAGCAGCTCGCGGCCGCGATGCGGCTGCTCGACCTCCCGGCCGACGCCCCCCGCCGGCTCTCCGGCCTCCTGGCCGAGGCCCGCCGCCGCGACCCCGAACTCCCGTACCTCATCGCCCTGCTGACCGTCCACGCCGCGAGCCCGCCCGTCGGCACGGCCTACCGCCAGGGCGAGGAGCGGCTGCTGTTCGCCGTCGACGACGGCACCGAGCTGGACGACCCGGAGTTCGGCGGCGCGGATCTCATAGTGGGCACCGCGCTGCTGGACGCGGCCGGGATGGCGGCGGACCGCGCGGAGGTGGCGTAGTGCGCCTCGTGTGCCGATCCGGCGGCCCCGACCGGGCCATACCCCGTCGGACCACCGTCCGCCGGACCGCCACATGCCGGACTGCCGTCCGTCAGACCGCCGCCCGTCAGACCGCTGTCCGTCAGACCGCTGTCCGCAAGGAGCCTCACGCGTGACCGAGTACGACCCCACAGACGCCGCCCCACCGGAGTCCCCGCCGGAGTCCCCGGCGCAGGGCGCGCCCAGCGCCTCCGGCACGTCGGGTGGCTGGAGCACGGCGGGCGCGGCAGGCACCACGGGCACCTCGGCCGCCTCCGGTACGGCGGAAGGCGCCCCCCTCACCCCCGCCGACGCGGCCGACGCGGCGCGCCTGGTGGCCTTCGGGCTGCAGCCCAAGCTGCTGCCCGCCCGTGACGCCGAGTACGCCGAGCTGCTGCGCCGCCACCGCGACGACCCGGCGTTCGCCCGGCTGGCCGACGCCGTGGCCGCCGGCCTCGGCCTGATCGTGCTCGAGGTCTCCACCCGGGCCGGGATGGCCCTGGCCGCCGCGGAGGACTCCGTCTTCGCCGTCCGCATGGGCGACTACGCCCGCCGCGCCTCCACCGACTCCGCCGACCGCTTCCTGCACGGCCTCGCCCACCTCGCCGTCGCGGCCATGGCCTTCCCCCGCCCCGAGGACCTCGCCGACGACGGCTACATCGGCCGGGTCACGGTCAACGGCATCGACGCCTTCGTGCGCCAGGCCTGCCGCCGCCTGGAGGAGCGGGCCGAGGAGCAGGGGGAGAACACCGACCCGGCCAGCGACGCCCCCGGCCTGGAGGCCGCCTGGCGGGTGTACGCGCGGCGCAGCGCCACCGGCGCCACCAAGGACGCGCGCCGCCTCGCCGGTTCGACGACCGGCATCGTGGGCAAGGCCGTCGCGTTCCTCGTCGACTCCGGCTTCCTGCAGCGCACCGGGGACGACGCCGGCGGCGCGTACCGCACGACCGCCCGCTACCAGCTACAGGTGCGGGACATGGCGGGCAGCGCCGCCATGGCCGAGCTGCTCGACCTGGGCGTCGTACCCACGAGCGACGGCAGCGCGACGCTGTTGCCGCCGGACCAGGGCGACGACCTGGATCTGGTGGCCGACGCGGGGCTGCCCTTCCACGCGACCTGACCGGGGCGCACTCGCCCTGGCCGCCCCACCCCCCGACGCCACCCTCCCGACGCCACCCTTCGACCCCTGATCCCCCACAACGAGAGTCCGCCGCCATGTACGAGCTGTCCCGGGTCCGCCTCTACTCCATCGGGCCCGCCGGTGCGCGCTATGCCGACACCGTGCTGGACCTGCGCGGAGTCGGCGAGCCGGTGCCCAGCCCCGCCCCCACCCAGGCGGAGTTCTTCGAGGAGGAGCCCGTCGGCCCGCCGCGCCGCCCCGCGCCCGCCGGCGTGCTCTTCCTGGAGAACGGCGGCGGCAAGTCCGTCCTGCTCAAACTGATCTTCTCGGTGATGCTGCCCGGCCACCGCAACACCCTGGGCGGCGCCAGCTCCGGCGTGCTGCGCAAGTTCCTGCTCGCCGACGACTGCGGGCATGTGGCGCTGGAGTGGCAGCACACGGTCACCGGCGAGACCGTCGTCGTCGGCAAGGTCAGCGAGTGGCGCGGCCGCCAGGTGTCCAACGACCCGCGGAAGTTCGCCGAGGCCTGGTACTCCTTCCGCCCCGGACCGGGGCTGAGCCTGGACTCCCTGCCGGTGGCCGAGTCCGCGGCGGTGCGGCCCGTCGTCGAGGGCGCCTCCACCGCCCGCGGCCGCCGCCGCACCATGAAGGGGTTCCGCGACGCCATCACCGAGGCGGGCAAGGCCTATCCGCACCTCGACGTGTCCTGGGTGGAGATCCACGAGCGCTGGAACGAACACCTCGGCGAGCTCGGGCTCGACCCCGAGCTCTTCCGCTACCAGCGGGAGATGAACGCCGACGAGGGCGAGGCGGCGGGCCTGTTCGCCGTCAAGAACGACTCCGACTTCACCGACCTGCTGCTGCGCGCCGTCACCGACACCCGTGACACGGACGGGCTCGCCGACCTCGTGCACGGCTTCGCCCACAAGCTCGGCCGCCGCGCGGAGCTGACGGCCGAGCGGGACTTCACCGCCGGCTCGCTGGACCTGCTCTCCCGCATCGCGGACGCCGCGGAGCGGCGCGAGCAGGCCCGCGGGGTGCACGCGGGCGCCGAGCGCCGCACCCGCACGCTCGCACGGCGGCTGTCCGCGCGCGGCGCCGAGGAGCGCGAGCGCGCCGCCGAGCTCGCCCAGCAGGTCGCCACCGCGGCCCACGCCGTCACCGAGGCGGAGCAGGCGCGCGGGCGCAGCTCCCTGGTCGCGGCGGAACTCGCCTACCGGCACGCCTCGCTGGCGCTCGCCGCCGCGGAGAAGGGCGCGGCCGCGCAGCGCCGCGAGATCAACGACGCCCGCACCCTGCACTCCGCGTGGCAGGCCGCCGAGACGGTGCTGCGCCACCGCGCCGCCGCCGACCGCTCGGCGCGCGTGGCCGCCGCGATCCGGGAGGCCGAGCGGGACGCCGCCCCCGCGCTGGCCGCCCGCGCCAAGGCCGCCGCCGACCTCGTACGGGCGCTGCACGCCGCCGCGCAGGACGGCGAGCGCCTGGCCAACGAGGAGGAGGAGCGCTCCGCCGCCCTCCAGGAGGCGGGCGAGGCCGCCCATCGCGACGCCACGGCGGCCGCCACGGCCGCCCAGCGCGCCCGCAGCGAGGCCGAGCACCTGCGGCAGCGGCTCGCCGAGGTCGAGCAGGAGACCGCCGAGGCGGTGCGCGCCGGCTGGCTGGACGACTCCGCGCCCGACGCGGACCCGGCCCGGGCCGCCCTCGCCGCGAGCGACGCCGAGAAGACCACCGTCGCCGCCTGGGACGCCGCCCGCGAGGCGGCCCGCCGCACCGCCGACGCCGCGAAGGCGGCCGCCGCCGAGCAGTCCCGCACCGAACTCGCCGCCGCCCGCGCGGCCGACGCGTCCCGCGCGGCCGAGGCGGCGTACGACGCGGAGCGGCGGGCGGCGGAGTCCCTCGGCGCCGAACAGCGCCTGGTCGAACTCCTCGGCCTCCCTTCGACCACCACCCCCTCCGTCCCGGCCCCGCGCGCCGGGCGCCCGTCGGCGGCCGAGGCCGGCGCGCCGAAGCGGGTGACGATGCGCGTCGACGAGCTGGACCAGGCCGACACCGCCCAGCCGACGGCCGCCCCCGCACGCCCCACACGCTCCCTGGGCGCCGACGCCCACCCGCCCGGCCGCGTCTCGGCCCACGTGGACGGACACGACCCGGAGCCCGCCACCCCGGCGCCCGCCCCCTCCGCCGACGAGCCCGGCCCCCGCGGCGACGGCACGCCGGCCGACGACTGCTGGGACCCGGAACTGGCCGAACCCGCCGACGCGGCCGACACCGCCGGCCACGGCGGCGGCTCTACGGGCAGCGAGCGAATCGCGGGCGCGACCGCTGGCGAGGCGGCGCCGGGCGGCGCGGCGGGCCGTGCCGGGGATGGTGGCGGCTCGACGGACGGCGCGCGGGGTGCGGGCGTGGAGTCCGGGGCGGGGCGCGGGAGCGCGACGGGCGCCGCCGCGCGCCCCGTCGGGTCCGCGTCCGGCGGCGCGGGCGCGACGAGGAGTTCGCAGATCCGCTCGATCA
>NZ_BAAASD010000039.1:0-92418 GCF_039532705.1 Streptomyces sparsogenes subsp. cuspidosporus
AAGCGATGAAGATGGAACAGCCCATCAACGCCCACCGCTCCGGCACCGTCAAGGGCCTGACCGCCGAAGTCGGCGCCTCCATCACCGCCGGCGCCGTCATCTGCGACATCAAAGACTGACGACACCAAGGACTGAGACATGAAGGACTGACGTCCCGACAACCCAGCCTCCCGGGCCCCGGTCGAACCCTCGACCGGGGCCCGAGGCATCCGGGGGAGGGTGGGGTGCGGTGACAAGCACCCACGCCGAGCGTGCACAATCGCGCACGTTGACCCCGGCGACGACATCGGCGGGCCAGCGAGCCCGCACCGACGACCACGGTCTGGTTCCAGCGGAAGCGAACAGCCATACTGAACCGCATAGCAGTTCGAATTGTGGGTTCGAGTGCTCACACGGTTGTCGCCACATCCCACGGACAAGAGGAAGGCCCCCGATGCTGCTCGGCACACCTACCAAGCGGTTGGCGCAGCTTGCGCGCCTCAGGCATGCCCCCAAGCCTCCCGGCCCCGCGTTCCCCGACCCCGACGGAGAGCCACTGCCCGAACCGGACGAGGACTAGAGCTCTCGCTGCGAGGCTGCGGCTCGCGGAGCCGCAGCCTCCACCGCCGTCACACTTACGCCCCGGCTCGTAATGGCATGCTTGACCCACGGGCCACGAAGCCCACACGACACCACGGGAACCGTACGACCGACGGCGCAGGGAGGACCGCGATGGCGACCGAGACAGCCCCGGCGCACACCCCACCGCGCCCCATGCGCGCCGACGCGCGCCGCAATTACGAGCGGCTGCTGACCGAGGCCAGGGCCGCGTTCGTCCAGCACGGCACCGACGCGTCGCTGGAGGACATCGCGCGCCGGGCGGGGGTCGGGATCGGCACGCTCTACCGGCACTTCCCCAACCGCACCGCGCTGATGGGCGCGGTCTTCCGGCAAGAGGTGTGCGCGCTGCTGGCGCGCGCCCGCGAGCTGGCGAAGGCGCCGCAGCCGTGCCGTGCGCTGGTCGACTGGCTGCGCGAGATCATCCATTACGCGAGCACCTACCGCGGGCTCTCGCACGCGCTGTTGGCGGCCTCCGGGGACGAGAGCTCCTCGCTGTCCCAGGGGTGCGGCCTGCCGATGCGCGAGGCGGGCAGCGCGCTGCTCGCCCGCGCCCAGCAGTCCGGGAACGTACGGTCCGACGTCGGCATAGCCGACCTGATGCAGCTGACCAACGCCATCGCGCTGGCCGTGGAACAGTCGCCGGACGACCCGGAGTTGGCCGATCGGCTGCTGGCGCTGACCTTCACCGGCCTCAAGCCGCGCTGAGCCGCGCCGAGCCGCGCCGAGCAGCTCAACCCCGCCGGCTATGCCCCCGCCGGCTGAGCCCCGGCCGGCTACGCCCCCGCCGACTCCGTCCCGGCCCGGCCGCCCCGCCCTCAGCGCCGCCGTGGCGCCAGGTCCGCGACCCGGCCCCCCGGCTGGTCGGTCAGCGGCATCGAGCCGCGCAGCGTGGCGCCGGGCCCGGCGCCCGGCTGGTGGGGGTGGTTGCGGCGCGGACCCGGGAGCGGCAGCCCGTCCTCCCCGCCGCGCGCGGCGGACGGTCCGCCGAGCCGGGGCTGCTGCCGTCCCGGCCCGGCCGGGCCGCCCTCGCCGCCCACCGCGCCCGCGCCCGCGCCCGGCCCGGCCACCGTGATCTGCACGCCCTGGTCGGCGAGGGCCTGCAGCTCGGTGAGGGCGCGGTCGTCGTGCGGGGGCGGCTCGTCGGTCACCAGACGGGTGATGACGTCCGTCGGCACCGTCTGGAACATGGTGTCGGTGCCCAGCTTGGTGTGGTCCGCGAGCACCACCACCTCCGCCGCCGCCTGGACCAGCGCGCGGTCGACGCTGGCGGACAGCATGTTGGACGTGGACAGGCCGCGCTCGGCGGTCAGCCCGCTGCCGGACAGGAAGGCCCGGCTGACCCGGAGCCCCTGGAGGGACTGCTCGGCGCCGCTGCCGACCAGCGCGTAGTTGGAGCCGCGCAGGGTGCCGCCGGTCATGACGACCTCCACGCGGTTGGCATGCGCCAGGGCCTGCGCGACGAGCAGGGAATTGGTGACCACGGTCAGACCCGGGACGCGCGCGAGCCGGCGGGCCAGCTCCTGCGTGGTGGTCCCGGCGCCGACCACGACGGCCTCGCCCTCGTCGACGAGACCGGCCGCGAGATCGGCGATCGCCGTCTTCTCCGCGGTCGCTAGATGGGATTTCTGCGGGAAGCCGGACTCCCTGGTGAATCCGCCCGGCAGCACCGCACCGCCGTGCCGGCGGTCGAGCAGTCCTTCTGCCTCCAGCGCCCGCACATCCCGCCGTACGGTCACTTCGGAGGTCTGGACGACGCGGGCGAGCTCGCGGAGCGACACCGCTCCGTTCGCACGCACCATTTCAAGGATCAATTGGCGACGTTCTGCAGCGAACACGAAACTGACAGTAACCCCAACGACCGTCTGGTTTCAGCAGCTTGCACCAATTAACAGATGTTGTTCGTCTGCGACCCCGGGAGATGGTATGGGGCGGTATGGGAAGCGATCTCCGCCCCCGTCTCCTACGCCTCTTCCTGCGTCTTCCGCGTGTGGAGCTGCCGCGCCACCTCGGCGATCGAGCCGGACAGGGACGGGTAGACCGTGAAGGCGCCGGCGATCTGCTCCACCGTCAGGTTGTTGTCGACCGCGAGCGAAATCGGGTGGATCAGCTCGCTGGCGCGCGGCGCGACCACCACGCCGCCGACCACGATGCCGGTGCCCGGGCGGCAGAAGATCTTCACGAAGCCGTCCCGGATGCCCTGCATCTTCGCGCGCGGGTTGCGCAGCAGCGGCAGCTTCACCACCCGGGCGTCGATCTTCCCGCCGTCCACATCGGCCTGCGAGTAGCCGACCGTGGCGATCTCCGGGTCGGTGAAGACGTTCGCCGAGACGGTCTTCAGGTTGAGCGGGCCGACCGCGTCGCCGAGGAAGTGGTACATCGCGATCCGGCCCTGCATGGCCGCCACCGACGCCAGCGCCAGCACCCCGGTGCAGTCGCCCGCCGCGTACACGCCGGGGGCGCTGGTCCGGGAGACCTTGTCGGTCCAGATGTGCCCGGACTCCTTGAGCCGGACGCCGGCCTCCTCCAGGCCCATGTCGGCCGTGTTCGGTATGGAGCCGACGGCCATCAGACAGTGGGTGCCCGTGATCACCCGTCCGTCCTGGAGCGTCACCTCGACCCGGTCCCCGACCCGCTTGGCGGCCTGCGCCCGCGAGCGCGCCATCACGTTCATCCCGCGCCGCCGGAAGACGTCCTCCAGCACGGCCGCCGCGTCCGGGTCCTCGCCGGGGAGCACCCGGTCCCGGCTGGAGACGAGGGTGACCTTCGACCCCAGCGCCTGGTACGCGCCCGCGAACTCGGCGCCCGTGACGCCGGAGCCGACCACGATGAGCTCCTCCGGGAGCTCCTCCAGGTCGTACACCTGGGTCCAGTTCAGGATGCGCTCCCCGTCCGGCAGCGCGTCCGGGATCTCCCTGGGGTGGGCCCCGGTGGCGACCAGCACGGCGTCCGCGACCAGGGTCTGCTCGGATCCGTCCGCCGCCCGGACGATCACCTTCCGTGACCCGTCGGGCGCCTGGGACGGCTCCAGCCGCCCGCGGCCGCGCATCACCCGCGCGCCCGCGCGGGTGACCGACGCGGTGATGTCATGGGACTGGGCCAGCGCCAGACGCTTCACCCGCCGATTGACTTTGCCCAGGTCAACGCCCACCACCCGGGCCTCCTGGGCCAGCGGCGGGGTGTCATCGGCCACGATGATCCCCAACTCCTCGTACGAAGAGTCGAAGGTCGTCATCACCTCAGCGGTGGCGATCAATGTCTTGGAGGGCACACAGTCGGTGAGCACCGACGCCCCGCCCAGACCGTCGCAGTCGACGACGGTCACCTCCGCACCGAGCTGAGCGGCGACCAGCGCCGCCTCATAGCCGCCGGGTCCGCCACCAATGATCACGATCCGAGTCACATGCTCCATTGTCCCGCACCCTCATCACATCACTCCTCCGGGGGGTTCCCGGCGCCCCGGAAACCTTCCCTCCTCACTCCCGTACCCTCAGAGCCATGTCGCTCTACGCCGCGTACGCCGGCAACCTCGACGCGCGGCTGATGTCCCGCCGCGCACCGCACTCCCCGCTGCGCGGCACGGGGTGGATCAACGGCTGGCGCCTGACCTTCGGCGGCGAGCAGATGGGCTGGGAGGGCGCCCTCGCCACCATCGTCGAGGCCCCGCGCTCCCAGGTCTTCGTCGCCCTGTACGACATCGCCCCCATGGACGAGGAGTCCATGGACCGCTGGGAGGGGGTCGGCCTGGACATCTACCGCCGGATGCGGGTCCGGGTGCACACCCTGGACGGCGACGAGGCGGCCTGGCTGTACGTGCTCAACGGCTACGAGGGCGGCCTCCCCTCCGCCCGCTACCTCGGCGAGATCGCGGACGCCGCCGAGTCCGCCGGGGCCCCGCACGACTACGTCATGGAACTGCGCAAGCGCCCCTGCTGAGCGCGGCCCGCCCCGGCCCCGCCGCCGTATCGTCCGCGCAGTTCGATCGCGCCTTGGCAAAGAATCGAACGCTGCGCCCGGATACGTCTACGCGCGTAGGCAATCAGCGGCTAATCTCATCCGCGTGAACGCATCAGTTACCCATCAGGGGGACCCCTACGCCGCCGCCGACGCCGCGGCCGCGCGCCTCCGCCAGCTCACCGGCGAAGAGATCCACGACGTCGCCCTGGTCCTCGGCTCGGGCTGGGTGCCCGCCACCGACGCCCTCGGCGCCCCGGAGCACGAGTTCCCGGTCACCGAGCTCCCCTCCTTCCCGCCGCCCGCCGTCGAGGGCCACGCGGGCAAGATCCGCTCGTACAAGATCAACGACAAGCGGGCGCTGGTCTTCCTCGGCCGCACGCACTACTACGAGGGCCGCGGTGTCGCCGCCGTCGCGCACGGCGTACGGACCGCCGTCGCCGCCGGCTGCAAGACCGTAGTCCTCACCAACGGCTGCGGCGGCCTCCGCGAGGGCATGCGCCCCGGCCAGCCGGTGCTGATCAGCGACCACATCAACCTCACCGCCACCTCCCCGATCGTCGGCGCGAACTTCGTCGACCTCACGGACCTCTACTCGCCCCGGCTGCGCGAGCTGTGCAGACAGATCGACCCCACCCTGGAAGAGGGCGTCTACGCGCAGTTCCCCGGCCCGCACTACGAGACACCCGCCGAGATCCACATGACCCGCGTCCTCGGCGCCGACCTCGTGGGCATGTCCACCGCCCTGGAGGCGATCGCCGCCCGCGAGGCGGGGGCCGAGGTCCTCGGCATCTCCCTGGTCACCAACCTCGCCGCCGGCATGACGGGCGAGCCCCTCAACCACGAGGAGGTCCTCCAGGCCGGCCGCGACTCCGCCGCGCGGATGGGCAGCCTCCTGGCGCAGGTCCTCGACCGCATCTGACCCCGACCGCCGATTCAGGGCTCGGCTCTCCCCCGGCCACCGCCGGGAGGTGCCCCCGCCGGGGCGCCTCAGCCCCTGTCGGCGGTCGACCGCGCGGCGGTAGCCGCATATTGATCACAGCCTCGGCGCTCCGCGCGGCGGAGCCGCATATCGGTCGCAGCCTCAGGGACTCCGCGCGCTCCCCCTTGCGCGGTGACGCCGGCGCCCCCGGCGCGGGCGGCGCGCCCCTTCGGCTCGCCCCAGCTACCGCTGGGAGGTGCCCCCACGCCGGGCCCGAGCCGGGCGTCACGGCCGTTCGCCCGGGTACTCACTGAGCAGCCCTTCTCGGCGGCCACCCGGCGACGCCGAGGCGGCGTGGCCCTCCCGGCGACGCCGAGGCGGCGGGGCACGGGCGCGCGGCAGCGCGGCTCGGCCTCGCTCCGCAACCGATACCCGCCCGTCCCCAGCCACCCCCCAGGAGGCCGCCCATGGCGCCCACCCCCGAGTCCGACCTCATCGCCGCAGCCCGCACCTGGATGGCCGAGGACCCCGACCCCGAGACCCGCGCAGAGCTGGCCGAGCTGCTGGAGGCGGCCGACGCGGGCGAGCCGGAGGCGCTCGACCAGCTGGCCGACCGGTTCTCCGGCACCCTGCAGTTCGGTACCGCCGGCCTGCGCGGCGAGCTGGGCGCCGGCCCGATGCGGATGAACCGCGCCGTGGTCGTCCGCGCCGCCGCCGGCCTCGCCGCGTACCTCACCAAGCAGGCGGGCGCCGGGGACGAGCCCGGCCTCGTCGTCATCGGCTACGACGCCCGCTACAAGAGCGCGGACTTCGCCCGCGACACCGCCGCCGTCATGACCGGCGCGGGCCTGCGGGCCGCGCTGCTGCCGCGCCCGCTCCCCACGCCCGTGCTCGCCTTCGCCATCCGCCACCTCGGCGCGGTCGCCGGGGTCGAGGTCACCGCCAGCCACAACCCGCCCCGCGACAACGGCTACAAGGTCTACCTCGGCGACGGCTCCCAGATCGTGCCGCCCGCCGACCACGACATCGCCGCCGAGATCGCCGCGATCGGCGGCCTCGACGACGTGCCCCGCCCGGACTCCGGCTGGGAGACCCTCGGCGACGAGGTCCTGGACGCCTACCTGGCCCGTACGGACGCCGTCCTCACCCCCGGCTCCCCGCGCGACGTGCGCGTCGTCTACACCCCGCTGCACGGCGTCGGCCGCGAGACCGTCACGGCCGCCTTCGCCCGCGCGGGCTTCCCGGCCCCCACGGTGGTCGCCGAGCAGGCCGACCCGGACCCGGCCTTCCCGACCGTCGCGTTCCCCAACCCGGAGGAGCCGGGCGCCATGGACCTCGCGTTCGCCACCGCGCGCGGCCTCGGCCCCGGCGGCGCGGACATCATCATCGCGAACGACCCCGACGCGGACCGCTGCGCCGTGGCGGTGCCGGCCCCCGAGGCCGCGCCGTCCTCCCCGTCCACCCCGACCGCCACGCGGTGGCGCATGCTCCGGGGCGACGAGGTCGGCGCGCTCCTCGCCACCCACCTGATCCACAAGGCGGCCCGCGGCACCTTCGCGACCTCGATCGTCTCGTCGTCCCTGCTCTCCCGCATCGCGGACGCCGCCGGCCTGCCGTACGCCGAGACGCTGACCGGCTTCAAGTGGCTCGCCCGGGTCGACGGCCTGCGCTACGCCTACGAGGAGGCGCTCGGCTACTGCGTCGATCCCGAGGGCGTGCGCGACAAGGACGGCATCACGGCCGCGCTGCTCGTCGCCGAGCTGACGGCCGAGCTCAAGGAACAGGGCCGCACCCTCGCCGACCTGCTCGACGACATCGCGCTGGAGCACGGGCTGCACGCCACCGACCAGCTGTCCGTACGCGTCGAGGACCTGTCCCTGATCGGCCAGGCCATGAAGCGGCTGCGCGAGCAGCCGCCCACCGAGCTCGCGGGCCTGGCCGTCGCGTCCAGTGAGGACCTCACGCGCGGTACGGAGGCGCTGCCCCCGACGGACGGCCTGCGCTACCACCTCTCCGGCCGCCCCGGCACGGCGCCCGGGACCGCCGTCCGGTCGGCCCGCGTGATCGTCCGCCCGAGCGGCACCGAGCCCAAGCTGAAGTGCTACCTGGAGGTGGTGGTCGAGGTCCCGGGCGCGGACGCGCTCGCGCCGGCGCGCGCCACCGCGGAGCGGGTCCTGGCGGCCGTCAAGGCGGACCTCGCGACGGCGGCGGGGATCTGACACCCGAGTTGCGGTGAGTATCGGACGGCGACACGCCGTGGCGTCGGCGTGTCGCTGTCCGATACTCACCGCAAAGCTCCACGTCCCGGTTCGGCGGCCGGGCCGGGCCGGCCGCTGGTCAGGCGGTGTCCCAGCTCGGACAGGGCCAGGGCGAGCACGGCCACCACGGCACCGATCAGGCTGATCCGCCGGGCACCGAGGGTGCCGATGCCCACCGCCCCGATGACGCCGGAGAAGGCGATGGCGAGGTAGAGGAACGCCGCGTTGAGCGAGATGAGCAGCGGGGCCGAGGCGGGGTTCAGGGCGATAAGCCGGGACTGCTGGGGCGCGGTGATGCCCCAGGCCGCGATGGCGTAGACCACCGTGATGGCGAGGGCGGCGGCGAACGAGCCGGTCGCGAGCGGGAGAACGGCGAGGCTGACCGCGAGCAGCGCGACGGCGCCCCCGACCACCAGGCGCGCGCCGAACCGGTCGGCCAGCGTCCCCGCGTAGAAGTTGCCGGCCGTGCCCGTCAGGCCGAAGGCGAACATGAGCACGGCCAGCCGCGTGCCGTCGCCGCCGGTGGCGGGGGCGAACACCTCGGCCATGTAGGTGTAGACGACGTACGCGGCGGTGAAGGCGACCAGCGTGGTGGCCAGGACGACGACCACGCGCCGGTCACCCAGCGGCGCGAGGCGCCGGCGCAGCCCACCCGGGGCCGGAACCGACACCCGGGGGACGAGGGCGAGGACACCGATCAGGCCCAGGACGGTGAGCAGGGTGATGAACCACATCGTCGCGCGCCATCCGAGCGCGCTGCCCACGACGGTGCCGATCGGCGCGCCCAGCGCGGTCGCGGCGGTCAGTCCGGTGGTGACGGCGGCGATGGCCCGGCCGCGGCGCTCGGGGCCCACCAGCGCGGAGGCGGTGACGCCGGCCGCCGGGATGTACAGGCCGGCGCCGGAGGCGGCGACGACCTGGGCGATCAGGACCCCGGGGAAGCTCGGGGCGAGCCCCGTGCCGACGACTCCCAGCAGGTAGAGCAGGACGGACAGCTTGAGCACCCGGTGGCGGGGCCAGCCGGCGGTGAGGGTGGCCAGGACCGGCGACATCACGGCACAGGTCAGCGCGAAGACGGTGACGACCTGCCCCGCGGTGGCGGTGGAGACGCCCAGCGACTCGCTGAACTCGGGCAGCACGCCGGCGAGGACGAACTCGTCGGTGCCGATCGCGAAGGTGCCGAACCCGAGCACCAGGATGCTCCGCCGGTGCGATGGGTCCGAGCCCTCTCCCGGTGTGCCGGCCGACGTGTCGCCCCCGCTCTCCGGGGCGGACGTGCGCGTCATGAACCCTCCTCGGTACCGATCGGTTCCATCTTGCGGGACGGTACTGATCGGTTCCGTCTTGCGTCAAGGGTGATTACCGTGGACGCATGGCAACGAACGCACGCGATCGCCTGCTCCAGGCGGCCGAGGACCTCTTCTACGCGGAAGGCATCCACGCGGTCGGCCTGGAGCGCCTGTTGGCCGTCTCCGGTGTCGGCCGGGCCTCGCTCTACCGGCACTTCTCGGGCAAGGACGAGCTGGTGACCGCCGTCCTCCAGCGGCGCGACGAGCACTGGCGGGCCTGGCTCGAGGCGCGGGTCGAGGCCCATGGCGGCGGCCCGCTCGCCGTCTTCGACGCGCTGGCCGAGGGCGCGGAGGAAGAAGGGTTCCACGGCTGCGCGTTCATCAACGCCATGGCCGAGACCGGCGACCCCGGCAGCGAGGTCCACCGGCTCGCCGCCGCCCACAAGCGCGGCGTCACCGCCTACGTGCACGGTCTGCTCACCCGGGCCGGCCACCCCCGGGCCGACGAGCTGGCGGACGAGTTCGCGCTGCTCATGGACGGGGCGATCGTCACCTCGATGCGCGAGCGCGGCGGCGAACCCGCCCGCCGGGCGCGACGGATGGCCGAGCGCCTGATGGCCTGACGCCCCCAGGGGGCGTCTTGTGGATCATGCTGGGCTCCCGACGCCTGGCGCGCCCGCCCCCAGCTACCGCTGAGCGGCGGACGGCGAACAGCGCGGCGGCCCGACAGTCATCCAGCGCCCGGGCCGGGCTGTGGGTGGCTCATGCGATTATGCGGGCGGCTCTCGATCGCACTCGTGATCGAGCCACATCGGGCCATCGGGCCATCGGGCCATCGGCCATCGGCCATCGAGCGAGAACGGGAGTGTGGTGTGGGCGGGACTGGGGGGCAGGACGAGTCGTCGGTGTCCGATGAGGAGTGGGAGCGGTTCCTCCGCGAAACGGTGAAGGACACGACCGGCGCCCCCGTGGAGCCGTCGGCACGCGCCCGCGAGGTGGCGCGACGGCTCCGGGAGCATCCCAGGCAGGCGGAGGGCTGGCGTACGTACTCCCCGGCCCGGCCCCGGCGCAGGAAGGTCTGGTACGTCACCGGGCTGGTGGCGCTCGTGGCCCTCCTCGTGGCGCTCTTCCCCCAGCAGATCGTCGGCTGGTTCGGCGGCGACGACGGCGGACAGGACGGGGCCCCGCTGGCCGCCGAGTCGGAAGCCCCGCGGGAGGCGCCGGACGCCGAGCCCGACCTGCGCCCCACCCTCGCCGAACCCTTCCGGGGCTCGCCCGCCGCCCGCTGGGCCGACGGCGCGGCGGGAATCACCGTGCCACCGGCCAAGGCGACCGGCTGGATGAACGCCGCCCAGGTCGAGCGGGCCCTGAAGCAGAGCCGGGACTTCCTGGTGGCGGCGGGGCTCGACTCCGACGTGCTGCGCGGCGAGCGCCCCACGAAGGCGATCGCGCTGCTGAACCCGCACCAGAAGGACGTCCAGGACTACCTCCGCACCGCCCTGTCGTCGAAGAAGCCCGATCCCGACACCGACCCGCTGCTGTTGTTCAGCCGCTTCCGGCCGGAGCAGACCCGGCTGGTCGGTGACGTGGTCAAGACGCGCGGCCGGCTCACGTACCGGGAGGGGAAGCGGGGGGCGGTCGAGGTGACGGCGGACGTCACCTTCGTGTACCCGGTCACCCCGGCGGCCGACAGCGGGCGGGACGCCGAGGTCATCCGTACGATCGTGCGGCGCAAGGTGGTGATGAGCTGGGACGACCCGGCCAAGGTCATCACCGAGCCGGGCACGATGTCCCTCGTCTCGTACGCGCTCGACATGACCAACGGCGGCTGCTCCGGCCCGACCGGCTACTTCGTGCCGCCCTTCGGCACGGCCGACGAGCAGTCCACCGACGACGACCGCCTCATCGATCCGTACGACCGCAGCAAGCCGGTCGACGCGAACGACGGCACGACGTCCGCGGACGACGACTGCGCGACCGCCACGCGCTCCTAGGTCAACGAGCTCGACCGCAGCAGAACGGCCCCCGCCGGGTGGCGGGGGCCGCGCTCTTCGGTGCCGCCGGGCGCATCAGACGGCGGGGAACCCGCCGCCCTTGACGGCCGAGACGAAGGACGACCAGGCCCCCGTCGGGAAGACCAGCGCGGGGCCGTGGGGGTCCTTGCTGTCGCGGACGGGGACGGTACCGGCGGACGCGCATCCGGGTGCCCACTCGACGCATGCGCCGCCGTCGCCGTTGCTGTGGCTGGACTTGACCCACTCCGCGCGGGACAAGTCCGGGGTGCTGCTCATGGCGTCAATGCCTCCATGACGGAATGGATGAATGCCGCCGTCCGGGTCGGCGACAAGGCGTATGCCCTGAGCAGATCGTACGACCGCATACGCCTCACCACCCTCTCCCTGTCCTCGATAAGTTGCCCCGTGGAGATGCTCTCCTCATAGGCGACGGACGTACCATCGTCCATGGTCAGCAGATACAGCGCGCCACCGCCGCCCATCAGCGCATGTTCACCGTGCTCGTACGGCAGCACCTGAATCAGGGTGCGCGGAGTGTCCACCAGCTCAGCGAGGCGGGACAGTTGGGCGCGCATGACGACCGGCCCACCGACCGGCCGCCTCACGCACGCCTCGTCCAGGACCACCGACAGATGAGGCGCGGACGTGGTCCGCAGCAGAGCCTGGCGACTCATGCGAACCGCCACCTTCTCCTCTATTTCCTCCGCAGGAGCCTCGGGATTGCTGACCCGGAAGAGCGCACGGGCGTAGTCCTCCGTCTGCAACATGCCAGGCACGAGCTGTCCGGCGTAATGCCCGATGGACTGCGCACGCGCCTCCAGCTCCATGTACCGCCGGTACTTGTCGGGGTGCACCTCGTGCCGGGCCAGTGCATACAGCTTCTGGAAGATCCCGTCCGTGCCGAACGCCGCGTCGAGCTGAGCGGGGAGTTCGGGAGGGATCATGTACTCCGCGAGCTCGATCCGACCCAAGTGGCTGCGGCTCGACGCCACCACTTCGGCGAGCTGGTCCAGGCTCATCCCCGCCTGTTCGCGGTGTCGGCGCAGCTCGGCGCCGAAGAGATGGCGGACGCTCCGGTCGGGTGTCAGTTCGCGTTTCCGCGTGGCCATGCGCGCAACTCCTGCCTCCCACGGTGCGGTTGGGAGTCCAACCCCTGCCGAGCGTACGCGCCGACAGTCACCCTTGCACTACAAAGAGTCAACAAGCACCGCCATGGAGGACCCCCGCGACGCGCGACCGTCCGGGGGCGTGGCCACCAGCCAAGCCTTAGAGGAGCTGATGACGTGATCGACCCTAACCGGCGCCCACCCACCCGGGTGAGGACCCTTTCGGCCTCAGATATGGAGGCGGTCGGATGAACACCATGACCGGCCTCCGCCTGCTGCCCTGGACCACCCCGGACGGCAAACCGTGCTACCTGTCGGCGGATCACGGCGACAGCCCACTGAGCCGCCGCGCGGACGAGATCGAGGCCCTTCAGCTGTCCATGGGGACACAACTCCTCGGCCACGCCCGTGCGCTGCTGGCCGACCGCAAAGCGGACACCGGAGAACTCCGGTTCCTGGCGAACCGCCTGTGCGAGGCGCTGCGCGATGTGCTGCGCGTGGCGGAGAGCCGGGGCAGGCGCCTGCCCGCGCACGACGACGGCCTCGCCGAACCCGCCGGGGAGTCGTCATGACCGGCTGGCGGATCAATGCCATCCCCGGGCGGGGCTTGCGGCGCACAGGCGAGGACGGGTTCGCGCTGCGGCTCCGGATCAGCAGCGGTGGGTGGCACCGCGCCATCGCCGACCTGGAGCTGACCCCCGCCGAGGCGGAACAACCGCACGCGGCCCTGTGCCACGCGCTCGACGGCCAGCCGCCGTCCACCGACGCCCCGGAATGCCGTCAGGCGGTCCATTACCCGGGCGGCCGACAGCGGTACTGAGCAAAGGCAGCCGCCCGCTCCACGGGAAACCACGAGCGGGCGGCGCTCAGCCGCCCGTCCGGGACTGTCTGTGGGAAGCGTCCCGGGCGGGCTCACGCTACGACCGGCCTGCGTCTGCCGCAGCGATTGAGCTGCTCGCGGGGCCCAGCTCGTGCCTGCGGAAGGACAGCAGGAGCATCAGGGCACTGCCACAAGAGATCGCCCAGTCGGCGAGGTTCATCACGCTGAAGTCCCGGACCACGATGAAGTCGACCACCGCGCCCCGCATGTCCCCGGGGGATCGGAAGAGACGGTCCGTGAGGTTGCCGAGCGCGCCGCCCAGCAGCAGTCCCAGCGAGATCGCCCACGGTGTGCTGGCCAACCGGCGGGACACCCGGACGATGGCGAGGGCGACCGCCGCTGCTATCAGGGTGAACACGATGGTCGTCGCCTCGCCGAGGCCGAAGGCCGCGCCGGGGTTGCGCTGTACGCGCAGCTCCATCCAGGTGCCGAGGACCGGGACAGGGGCGCGCCCCTCCAGACCCGCGACCACCGCCAGCTTGCTTCCCTGGTCGATGGCGTACGCGATACCGGCCACCGTCCACAGCAGCCACACACAGCGTCGTTGGGCGGGTGTGTCGCTCTTGGGTGCCTCGGTTGTCGTCACGCTGATCTCCTCGCCGTCCCGGTGTCGCGCCAGCCTACGGGCTGCCGAACCGGTGGGGAGGCGGCCGCCCGTGCCGCCTCTCCCGGGCTGGCCATCGACCGCAGGGCGGCGGCCGGGCCGGGGAAGAACGCGACCGCTCAGGTGATCGCCAGCACCACCGCGAGCAGCACCGCCCCCGCCACCGCCGGCGCGATGACCTCGAACGCCCAGCGCACCTCGGGGGCGCCCTGCGCGCCCTCGCGCGTGGCGTTCGTCTCCGCGAGCGAGCGGAGTTCGCCGATGGTCCGGTCGGCCTGGGCGCGCCGCTCGTCGTCGGCGTCGACGTCGGCGTGGACGGAGGTCCGGCGGAAGGGGTCCTCGGTCGCCGCGCGCGCCTGGCGGCGGGTGGCCCGCTTGCGCTGGCGCAGCGACACCGGGATGGCCCAGAGCTGGTACTTCGCGCCGCCCGCGAGCACCTCGCTGGAGTAGCCCGCGCGGACGGCCTCCACCGAGGCCCAGGGCAGGGTGATCGTGCGGAAGGGATTGCGCACCCGCAGCCGGTCCGCGCCGGCGTACACCGCGGGCCGTACGGTGAAGGCGACCACCAGCGGCACCGCGAGCAGCAGCCCGGCGAGCGCCACCCAGGGCGTCCGCCCCTCGCTCCTGATCACCGCGTCGATCCCCAGCCAGGCGCCGATCGCGAGCAGCAGCACGCCGCCCGCGATGCCGCCCACCGAGCGGTAGACGCGGTCCGCGTACTCGGCCCCCTGGTCGGCGGTCCCCTGATCCGCGGCCCCCTGGTCGGCGGCCCCCTGACCGCGCTGACCGGCGGTCCCCTGGTCGGGCTCGCGCGGGGCGGAGGAGTCGTGCGAGGAGTCGTCCGGGCTCGTCATGGGGCCGATTCTGCCGCACCGGCGCGGCGGCCCGACGCTCCGGGACCGACCGCCCTCGGGGGTGACATTTGGCTACGCGCGTAGATATGCTCCCCTGGTGACCATGCCCACCACAGTTCCCGCATACGGCGCGGAAGCGGCCGAGCGGCTCGCGTCGATGGCGGACGTGACCGCCACCGACGGCGCGCTGCGCCGCTTCCTGCACGGCCTGCCGGGCGTCGACGCGGTCGGCCTCCAGGCCCGTGCCGCCGCCCTCGGCACCCGCTCGATCAAGACCACGGCGAAGGCGTACGCCATCGACCTGGCCATCTCCATGATCGACCTCACGACCCTGGAGGGCGCGGACACCCCGGGCAAGGTCCGGGCGCTGTGCGCCAAGGGGGTCAGTCCCGATCCGACCGACCGCTCCGTCCCCAAGGTTGCGGCGATCTGCGTCTACTCCGACATGGTCGCCACCGCCAAGCGGGCGCTGGCCGAGGCGGGCGGGCCCGAGGTCCATGTGGCCTCGGTCGCGACGGCCTTCCCCTCCGGCCGGGCGGCGCTCGCCGTCAAGCTCGCCGACACCCGGGAGGCCGTGGCCGCCGGGGCCGACGAGATCGACATGGTGATCGACCGCGGCGCCTTCCTGTCCGGCCGCTACCTCCAGGTCTTCGAGGAGATCCGGCAGGTCAAGGAGGCGTGCCGGCGTACGGACGGCAGCGGCACGGCCGCCCACCTCAAGGTCATCTTCGAGACCGGAGAGCTGGAGACCTACGACAACGTGCGCCGCGCCTCGTGGCTCGCGATGCTCGCGGGCGCCGACTTCATCAAGACCTCCACCGGCAAGGTGGCGGTCAACGCGACGCCCCCCGTCACCCTCCTCATGCTGGAGGCGGTCCGCGACTTCCGTGACACGACCGGGGTCCAGGTCGGGGTGAAGCCCGCGGGCGGCATCCGCACCTCCAAGGACGCCATCAAGTACCTGGTGCTGGTCAACGAGACACTGGGCGCGGACTGGCTGACCCCCGACTGGTTCCGCTTCGGCGCCTCCAGCCTCCTCAACGACCTGCTGATGCAGCGCCAGAAGCTGAGCACCGGACGGTACTCCGGTCCCGACTACGTGACGGTGGACTGAGGCTGCCATGACGAACCCCACGAACCACACGAACCCCACGAACCCGTTCGAGTACGCGCCCGCGCCCGAGTCCCGCTCCGTCGTCGAGATCGCCCCCTCCTACGGGCTCTTCATCGACGGCGAGTTCGCCGAGGCCGCCGACGGCAAGGTCTTCAAGACCGTCTCCCCCGCCACCGAGGAGTCGCTGTCCGAGGTCGCCCACGCGGGCGCCGAGGACGTGGACCGCGCGGTCAGGGCGGCCCGCAAGGCCTTCGGGAAGTGGTCCGCGCTGCCCGGCGCCGAGCGCGCCAAGTACCTCTTCCGCATCGCCCGCATCGTCCAGGAGCGCTCGCGCGAGCTGGCGGTCCTGGAGTCGCTGGACAACGGCAAGCCGATCCGCGAGTCGCGCGACGTGGACCTGCCCCTGGTCGCCGCGCACTTCTTCTACTACGCGGGCTGGGCCGACAAGCTCGACTACGCGGGCTACGGCAGGAACCCCCGCCCGCTGGGCGTCGCGGGCCAGGTCATCCCGTGGAACTTCCCGCTCCTGATGCTCGCGTGGAAGATCGCCCCCGCCCTCGCCGCGGGCAACACGGTCGTCCTCAAGCCCGCCGAGACGACCCCCCTGTCCGCCCTGTTCTTCGCGGACGTCTGCCGTCAGGCCGGGCTCCCCAGGGGCGTCGTCAACATCGTCACCGGCGACGGCTCGACGGGCGCCGAGCTGGTGGCCCACCCCGGCATCGACAAGGTCGCCTTCACCGGCTCCACCGAGGTCGGCAAGGCGATCGCCCGTACGGTCGCCGGTACGGAGAAGAAGGTCACCCTGGAGCTGGGCGGCAAGGCGGCCAACATCGTCTTCGACGACGCCCCCATCGACCAGGCCGTCGAGGGCATCGTGGGCGGGATCTTCTTCAACCAGGGCCACGTCTGCTGCGCGGGCTCCCGCCTCCTCGTCCAGGAGTCGATCCAGGACGAACTGCTGGACGCGCTCAAGCGCCGGATGCGCACCCTCAGGGTCGGCGACCCGCTGGACAAGAACACCGACATCGGCGCGATCAACTCGGCCGAGCAGCTGGCCCGGATCCGTACCCTCGCCGACGCGGGCGAGGCGGAGGGCGCCGAGCGCTGGGCCCCGGAGTGCGCGCTGCCGTCCTCCGGCTACTGGTTCGCGCCCACGCTGTTCACCGGCGTCACCCAGGCCCACCGCATCGCGCGCGAGGAGATCTTCGGGCCGGTGCTGTCCGTCCTCACCTTCCGCACCCCACAGGAGGCGGTCGCGAAGGCCAACAACACCCCGTACGGGCTGTCCGCCGGCATCTGGACCGAGAAGGGCTCGCGCATCCTGTGGATGGCGAGCAGGCTCCGCGCGGGCGTGGTGTGGTCCAACACCTTCAACAAGTTCGACCCGGCCTCTCCGTTCGGCGGCTACAAGGAGTCCGGATACGGCCGCGAGGGCGGCCGCCACGGCCTGGAGGCGTACCTCGATGTCTGATGACCGCGCTGAGCGCCTGGGCGTGCTCAAGACCTACAAGCTGTTCGTCGGGGGCAAGTTCCCCCGGTCCGAGAGCGGGCGGGTGTACGAGGTGACCGACCCTAAGGACCGCTGGCTCGCCAACGCGCCGCTCTCCTCCCGCAAGGACGCCCGCGACGCGGTCGTCGCCGCCCGCAAGGCGTTCGGCGGCTGGTCGGGGGCCACGGCCTACAACCGCGGCCAGATCCTCTACCGCGTCGCGGAGATGCTGGAGGGCCGCCGCGCGCAGTTCGCGCGGGAGGTCGCCGACGCGGAGGGGCTCGGCAAGTCCAAGGCCGCCGCCGTCGTGGACGCCGCGGTGGACCGCTGGGTGTGGTACGCGGGCTGGTCCGACAAGGTCGCCCAGATCGCCGGGGCGGCCAACCCGGTCGCGGGCCCGTACTTCAACCTCTCCACGCCCGAGCCGACCGGCGTGGTGGCCGTCCTGGCGCCCCAGGAGTCGTCGTTCCTCGGACTGGTCTCCGTGATCGCCCCGGCGATCGTCACCGGCAACACGACCGTGGTCGTGGCGAGCGAGCGCGCCCCGCTCCCTGCCCTGTCCCTCGGCGAGGTCCTGGCCACCTCCGACCTGCCGGGCGGCGTGGTCAACATCCTCTCCGGCCGCACCGCCGAGATCGCCGCCCCGCTCGCCGCCCACCAGGACGTCAACGCGATCGACCTGGCGGGCGCGGACCCGGAGCTGGCCCGGACGCTGGAGGAGGCGGCCGCGGACAACCTCAAGCGCGTGGTCCGTCCACAGCCTGTGGACTGGTCCGCCGACCCGGGCACGGGCCGGCTGCTGGCCTTCCTGGAGACGAAGACGGTCTGGCACCCGATGGGTGTGTGACCGTTCAGCCCCGCGGCGCCGCTCGTCGAGCGGCGCCGCGGGGTGGCGTCGCAGGACCCGGTCCCGGACGTCCGCGACGCGTCAGGGCTCGAGGTCGGCCACTCCCCTGCCGCTCGCGATGTCGAACGGCACCGAGGCCTGGTCGTGCGCGATCAGCCAATCTCCGTCGGTCTTCCGGAAGCAGAAGGTGGCCCGGACCCACATGCCGCTTGTCGCCGTCCCGTTCTCCAGCGTGCCGCCGAGCCGGCCGAAGCAGTGCCCGAACGCCACGTCACCGCCCACGGTGACGGCCAGGTCGCGCACCTCGTAACGCACCTCGCGGAAGAACGTGAACGCCCTCGCCCAGTTCTTCAGCTTCGCCTCGATCCCCACGTGTTGCAGCGGCGGTTCGACGTCGAAGGACACGACGTCCTCCGCGTAGAGCTTCCTCAGGCCCTCGAGGTCCTTGGCCCGGATCCGCTCGACGACGTTGTCGATCTGCTGCCGGATCGCGGCTTCGTCCACCTCGTGTTGCGCGGTCATGGCGCCCGTCCCTTCCGTTCCGTGTGGCGTTTCGGCCTCTCACCGGTACGACACCGCAGCGGCCCGGAATGTGAGGGCGGGATGTCACAGCGGGATGTCACAGCGGTTCCCCCGGGCCCGTCATGCCTCACACTGGTGTCCCGTGAGCATTCCTCCCATAGCCGCCCGCGTCGTCCTGCTGTCCGGCCCCTCCGGCTCCGGAAAGTCGTCCCTGGCGGCCCGCACCGGCCTGCCCGTGCTCAACCTCGACGACTTCTACAAGGAGGGCGACGATCCCTCGCTGCCCCAGCTCCCGGGCGGGGCGGGAGCCGACTGGGACTCGCCGCTGTCCTGGGACGCGGACGCGGCGGTCGCGGCGATCGAGGCGCTGTGCCGTACGTCACGGGCGACGGTGCCGCTGTACGACATCGCCACCAGCGCCCGCGTCGGCGCCGAGCCGCTGGACATCGGCGGCGCCCCGCTGTTCGTCGCCGAGGGGATCTTCGCCGCCGACATCATCGAGCGCTGCGGCGCGCTCGGCGTCCTCGCCGACGCCCTCTGCCTGCGCGGCCGCCCCTCCACCACCTTCCGCCGCCGGCTGCTGCGGGATCTGCGGGAGGGGCGCAAGTCCGCGCCGTATCTGCTGCGGCGGGGCTGGCGGCTGATGCGCGCGGAGCGCGGGATCGTGGCGCGGCAGACGGCGCTCGGGGCGTACCCGTGCGGGAAGGACGAGGCGCTGGGCCGGATCACGGCCGCCGCGTGGGCCGGCCGCCCCCGCGCGCACACCACAGAGCCGCGGGCCACGGAGACGGCCCCGAGCCGTACGTCTTAGCACTAGCGCCGCGCGGCGCGCGCAGCGCGAAGCGGGCCCGGACAGACCCCCCGGCCATCCGGACCCGCTCGCTTCCCCCGTGTTCCCCCGTTCTTCCCCCGTTCTTCCCCCGTACGACCGACGCTCCCCCGAACGCCGGCGTCTGTGATCCCTCAGGCGACGAGCTCGCCGAAGGACTCCGCCTCGTCCCGGCCGAAGCTGAGGGCCTCGTCCTCGCGCAGCCGGCGCAGTGAGCGCCAGATGCTGCTCTTGACCGTTCCGACGCTGATGTTGAGTATGTCCGCGATCTCCGGGTCCGTCCGGCCCTCGTAGTAGCGCAGCACCAGCATGGTGCGCTGCAGCTCGGGCAGGCGCGCGAGGGCCTGCCACAGCACGGCGCGCAGCTCGGTGCCGCGCATCGCGTCGTGGTCGCCGGCCGTCTCCGGCAGTTCCTCCGTCGGGTACTCGTTGAGCTTGCGCCGGCGCCAGGCGCTGATGTGCAGGTTGGTCATCGTGCGGCGCAGGTAGCCGCCGACCGCCGCCTTGTCACTGATCCGGTTCCAGGCCCGGTAGGTCGAGAACAGCGCGCTCTGCAGCAGGTCCTCGGCCTCGAACCGGTCGCCGGTCAGGTGGTAGGCGGTGGCGTACAGGGAGGCGCGGCGCTCTTGCACGTAGGCGGTGAACTCCGCCTCCGACGCCTCGCACCGCTCCCCCGATGCCTCCCTGTACGAGCTTCCCCCGCTTCCCCCGTTTTCTCCGCGGCCCCCGTGTCCCCCGTGACCCCCCTGGTCCGCGGAGCCCCCCGGGCTCTTGGCCCCGCCGGTGACCCCCGTGTACGCGTCAATGGCCACCATGTAAGGAGGCCGCTGACGCCCGGCGCCGCGAGCGCACCCCCGCCCGCTCACGGCACCGGACTTCTCGTTGCTCCGGCCGGCGTCGTGGAGGCGCGTGCGAATAACTGCGCTGGCATTCGTGAAGTGCAGTGTGTTCATCTCGCGCCCCCCGTCGGTGGAGCCTGCTCGGTTCGCTGGCTTCCCGGGCCGTCGTTCCTCCCGGTGCCCAAAAGACTGCCGGGCCAGTTTCATGGCCCTGTCCGCCGACTGTCACAGGCTCGTCACAGGGGCGGGGGGTGAGTGAACCTCCTGACGGCCCGACGGTCGAACTACAGGCGCCTTGTAGGCCAGAATGACCAACGTGCCTTTCCTTCTGCTGATCGAGGACGACGACGCCATCCGCACGGCCCTCGAACTCTCGCTGTCCCGCCAGGGCCACCGCGTGGCGACGGCGGCGAGCGGCGAGGACGGCCTGAAACTGCTGCGCGAGCAGCGGCCGGATCTGATCGTGCTGGATGTGATGCTGCCCGGCATCGACGGCTTCGAGGTGTGCCGCCGTATCCGGCGCACCGACCAGCTGCCGATCATCCTGCTGACCGCGCGGAGCGATGACATCGACGTCGTGGTCGGGCTGGAGTCGGGCGCGGACGACTATGTGGTCAAGCCCGTGCAGGGGCGGGTGCTGGACGCCCGTATCCGCGCGGTGCTGCGCCGCGGTGAGCGGGAGGCCAATGACTCGGCGTCCTTCGGGTCCCTGGTCATCGACCGGGCGGCCATGACCGTGACCAAGAACGGCGAGGATCTCCAGCTCACCCCCACTGAGCTGCGGCTGCTGCTGGAGCTGAGCCGCAGGCCGGGGCAGGCGCTGTCGCGGCAGCAGCTGCTGCGTCTGGTGTGGGAGCACGACTACCTCGGTGACTCCCGGCTGGTGGACGCGTGCGTCCAGCGACTGCGCGCGAAGGTGGAGGACGTGCCGTCGTCCCCGACCCTGATCCGTACGGTGCGCGGGGTCGGATACCGGCTGGACGCGCCGCAGTGAACCCGGCGGTAGCCGGCGGAGGGAAGCCCGGCCGGGTGCGTGGCTGGGCCGCGGGGCTGTTGCGGTGGCTCAGCCTGAGGCTGCGGCTGATGCTCGTGTTCGGGCTCGTGGCGCTGGCGGCCGCCGTGTCCGCGTCGGCGATCGCGTACTGGCTGAATCGCGACGCGGTGCTCACCCGCACCCAGGACGCGGCGCTCGACGACTTCCGCAAGTCGCTCAAGGAGGCCACCGACCCGCTGCCCGCCGTGCCGACCTGTCCCGAATTGCAGGACGCCGCGGACCGGATGGCGGACAACACCCAGAAGTACGAGGTGCTGCTGATCGCCCGGACCGAGGGTGGCGGCCCGTGCACCGCGGCCTCCGCGGACGATCTGCTGACGCCGAAGACCGTGCCGGAGTCGCTGCGCAGCGCGGTCGACAGGAAACGCGCCGTCGCGGGCTCCAATACCTCCCCCTATCACCTCTACTGGCAGCGGATCACGGTGAAGGGCACCCCGTACCTGATCGGCGGCGCCCGGGTGAACGGCGGCGGGCCGACCGGCTACATGCTGAAGTCCCTGGAGAACGAGCGCCAGGACCTGAACTCCCTGGCCTGGTCCCTGGGCATCGCCACCGCCCTGGCGCTGATCGGCTCCGCGCTGCTCGCGCAGGCCGCCGCGGCCACGGTGCTGCGGCCGGTGCAGCGGCTCGGGGAGGCGGCGCACCGGCTGGGCGAGGGTCACCTCGACACCCGCCTCGAGGTCTCCGGCACCGACGAGCTGGCCAATCTCTCCCGTACCTTCAACCGGGCCGCGGAGCGTCTCGAGAAGCGGGTGGCGGAGCTCAGCGCGCGGGAGGCGGCCAGCCGCCGCTTCGTCGCGGACATGTCTCATGAGCTGCGCACTCCGCTCACCGCGATCACGGCGGTGACGGAGGTGCTGGAAGAGGAGACCGACGCGCTCGACCCGATGATCGCCCCGGCGGTGCAGCTCGTGGTGAGCGAGACCCGGCGGCTGAACGACCTGGTGGAGAACCTGATGGAGGTGACCCGCTTCGACGCGGGCACGGCACGGCTGGTGCTCGACGACGTGGATGTCGCGGACCAGGTGACGGCGTGCATCGACGCGCGGGCGTGGCTGGACGCGGTCGAGCTGGACGCGGAGCGGGGGATCGTGGCCCGGCTGGACCCCCGGCGGCTCGACGTCATCCTCGCCAACCTGATCGGGAACGCGCTCAAGCACGGCGGCTCGCCGGTCCGGGTCTCGGTGCGGCCGGTGGACGACGAGCTGCTGATCCAGGTCCGGGACCACGGCCCGGGCATTCCGGAGGACGTGCTTCCGCATGTCTTCGACCGCTTCTACAAGGCCAGCGCCTCCCGGCCCCGGTCGGAGGGCAGCGGCCTCGGCCTGTCGATCGCGCTGGAGAACGCGCACATCCACGGCGGCGAGATCACCGCGGACAACTCTCCGGACGGCGGCGCCGTCTTCACGCTGCGCCTTCCCATGGACGCCTCGCGGCTCAGCCAGCCGGATCAGGGGCCTGGCCAGGGTTCCGGTCAGGGCGCGGGCCAGGGCGGCGGGCCGGGTGTTGCGGGCCGGAGTGATGCCCGGGGCGAGGGCGAGGGCCGGGACGCCGGTCGGCGCGGCCCTGACGAGGGGAGCGAGCGATGAGGCGGCGAGCGGCGGGCGCGCTGCTCGGGGCGGTGGCGCTGCTGACCGCCGGCTGCGGCATCCGCGGCACGTCCGTGCCGGTGGACGCCGGACCGGCCCCCTCGCGCGCGTCCTGCCAGGCGCCCGAGCCGGGGCGGTCGGCCGAGGGCGCGGGCCGGGTCACCGTACGGGTCTATCTGCTGTGCACCTCGCGGCTCCTCTCCGTGAGCCGCGGCGCGCCGGCGACGGACGACAAGACGGCCCAGCGGCCGCTGGAGCGCGCCCGGGCGCTGCTGGAGCAGCTGCAGCAGCCGCCGTCGGCGGCCGAGGAGGGGGCGGGGTTCACCACCGCGGTGGAGGACTGGGTGCGCGTCTCGGGCCCGGCCCAGGACGACCCGGATCACGCGCTGCGGCTGAACCGGCTGCCGGAGGAGCTGCAGTCCTACGCGCTCGCGCAGATCGTCTGCACCTACGCGGACACCCCCGTGGCGGACTCCAGGCACCGGGTGGTGCTCGGCGGCCCGGACGCGAAGCGGGACCCGCTCAAGGCTTACGAGTGCACGGAGGAGATGCGCCGGCACCCCGAGATCGCGGTGAGTTCCGGCGTTCTCGTGCCCTAGTCGCGGGGCGGCCGGGCGGTGGTCGTGCCCTGGTCGCGTCCCGGTCGTGCCCTCGTCGTGCCGTGGTCGGGCTGTCGTCATGCTGTGGTCGCGTCCCGGTCGTGCCATGGTCGTGCCGTGGTCGTGCGCTGAGCCCGGCCCGGGGGCCCCGGCCCCCGGGCACGGCCTCGAGGGGCGGCCGCCGGCGGACTCACCGGTAACCCGTTTGCCACCAGCGCGGCCGCGGCGGAACCACGAGCCCCGCACCCGGCGTCCTGAGAGGCGTGCAGGGTCATGGTTCCGGCCGCCGCAGGGCCGCCTTCCGCTTCCGCGCCGCGGGCTTCGTCCTCCTCGTCGCACACCTGTCGTACGTGTGCTGGCTGACCCTGCGCCCGCTGTCCGCGCCCTGGGTGACCGCCGTGACCCTCGAACCGCTCGCCACCATCCGCGCCGACCTGGCGCTCGGCCCCTGGGAGGCCGCCCGCAGCATCGGCGGGGGGCTGCTGCTGCTCGCGCCGCTGGGGGTGCTGCTGCCGCTGGCGGGGGGCCGGGTGACGGTCTACCCGCTGGCCTCGTTCGCCCGGACGGTCTTCACCGGCGCGATGATCTCCCTGGCGATCGCGCTCGTGCACAGCGAGCTGACCGGCCAGATCATGAACGTCGACACGGTGCTGCTCAACACGGCGGGCGTCGCGCTCGCGCACCTCGCGGTGGTCCCCGCCGTACGGAGCCGGCTGCGCCGGCGGGCGGACCGGAAGCGGGCCGCCGCCCGCACGGCGGGCGAAGGCCGGCCGGAGGACTGGGACGAGGGCGCCCAGGCCATGACCCCGTCCCTGTCCCGGGTCGGGGTCGCGCCGTAACAGGGGGCGGCTGAAGGGGAAGGCGGCCGTGGGGGAAGGCGACCGAGGGGGAGGACAGCCGAAGCGGAAAGCCGCCGCGAAGCGCCACAGGGGCCCGCACCCCCTCCGGGTGTGCGAGCCCCTTCGCCCGTGGGTACGCCCGCGGGGACGCCCGTGGTGACCGGGCTCAGCCCAGCAGGCCGCTCGGCAGACCGGCCGGCAGGCTGCCGGACTTCAGGGCGGTCGGCTGGAGGGGCAGGTTGCCCAGCAGGCCCTTGTCGTTGGGGCCGGGCTGGCCCGGACGCGGGGCATGACCCGGCTGCCCGGCCCCGACGCCCATGCTGCGGGCGGGCCCGGCCGGGGCGTTGCCGGCCGCGGCCGCGCTGCCGCCTCCGGCCATGACGGCGACCGCGCCGAGGGCAATGGCGCCGAGGGTCTTGATGGTTCCCTGCTTCATCAGAAATCTGTCCTTGAGACGGGGGCTTGACCGGTACGGCAACGTAGCGATGGATTTCCGCTCCCCGCAAACCCGGAAAAGCACTCACCGGCTGCCGACCGGCCGTTTATCACCGCCCGCGCGATCATCTGCCCTCGGCGCCGGACCCCCTGGTCACGGGGGATGCCGAGGCCATCCGACGGAACAGCCATTCGGACTTCAATTCGGCATATCCAGGCTTGATCACGTCATTGATCATCGCCAGACGTTCATCAAAAGGAATGAACGCCGATTTCATTGCATTGACCGTAAACCATTGCATGTCGTCGAGCGTGTAGTGGAACGTCGAAACGAGGTGCGCGAATTCGTCGCTCATGCTCGTACCGCTCATCAGACGATTATCCGTATTCACGGTCGCCCGGAATTGCAGCCGGCGGAGCAGTCCGATGGGATGCTCGGCGTACGAGCGGGCGGCCCCGGTCTGGAGGTTGGAGGTCGGGCACAGCTCCAGCGGGATGCGCTTGTCCCGGACGTACGAGGCGAGCCGGCCGAGGGTCACGCTGCCGTCGTCGGCGACCTGGATGTCGTCGATGATGCGGACGCCGTGGCCGAGCCGGTCGGCGCCGCACCACTGGAGCGCCTGCCAGATGGAGGGCAGCCCGAAGGCCTCGCCCGCGTGGATCGTGAAGTGGTTGTTCTCCCGCTTCAGATACTCGAAGGCGTCGAGGTGGCGGGTGGGCGGGTAGCCCGCCTCGGCACCCGCGATGTCGAAGCCGACGACGCCGCGGTCGCGGAAGCCGTTGGCGAGTTCGGCGATCTCCAGCGCGCGGGCCGCGTGGCGCATCGCGGTGAGCAGGGCGCCGACGCGGATGCGGTGGCCGTTCTCCCCGGCCCGCCGCTCCCCCTCGCGGAAGCCCTCGTTGACCGCCTCGACGACCTGCTCCAGCGTCAGCCCCCGGGTCAGGTGCTGCTCGGGGGCGTAGCGCACCTCGGCGTAGACGACCCCGTCAGCGGCCAGGTCCTCGGCGCACTCGGCGGCGACCCGGAACAGCGCGTCGCGGGTCTGCATGACGCCGCAGGTGTGCGCGAAGGTCTCCAGGTAGCGCTCGAGCGAACCGGAGTCGGCGGCCTCCCGGAACCAGTCGCCGAGCTTCCGCGGATCGCTCTCCGGCAGCGCGTCATAGCCCGTCTCCCGGGCGAGTTCGGCGACGGTGGCGGGGCGCAGCCCGCCGTCGAGGTGGTCGTGCAGCAGCACCTTGGGGGCGCGGCGGATCTGCTCGGGGGTGGGTCTGTCGTGGTACTCGCTCGTCATCTGCGCACCATACCCCTACGCGCGTAGATCGTGTCGCCGCGCGGCTCCGCCAACTGGCCTCGATAGATATGCAACAGTGACCCGCACGAGTGGTGGAGTACACCGCTCCTTCTGCGATTGTTCTGCCATGGCTCAGCAAGCGTTGCCCGAGCGGGGCGCCCGGTTGGGGCGGCCGAGAGGCGCGGCCGCCGCGCGAGAGACCGTCCACGGCGTGGTGTTGCTGCTCCCCGGCGGCCCGGAGACCGGCACGGGGCGGCCCTCCCGGCTGTCGGTGGCGACGATGCTGCCGCTGGCCCGGCGGCTGGTCCGGGCGGGCCGCGCCGAGGGGCTGACCGCCCATGCCGTCCACTACCGCCACCGCGGCTGGAACGGCGACGCGGCCCATCCGGCCGAGGACGCCGCCTGGGCGGTGGACGAGGTGGTGCGGCGCTACGGCGATGTGCCCGTCTGCCTCATCGGCCACGGCATGGGCGCCCGCGCCGCCCTGCGCGCCGCCGGCCACGAGGCCGTCGACGCGGTGGTCGCCCTGGCCCCCTGGCTGCCGGAGCCGGCTGCCCAGCTCACCCCCGAGCCGGTGAAGCAGCTGGTCGGACGGCAGGTCCTCATCGCCCACGGCACCAACGACCAGCGCACCGACCCCGAGTTGTCCTACCGGCTCGCCGAACGGGCCAAGAAGATCAACCGCGATGTGTGCCGCTTCGAGGTGCACGCCGACGGCCACGGTCTCCACCACCACCGCTCCGAAGTACAGGCCCTGGCCGCCGACTTCCTGCTCGGCTCCCTCTTCGCCCACGGCTACTCCCGCCCCGTGGCCGACGCCCTCGCCGCCCCGCCCCCGCTGGGCCTGCGCATGCCCCTCGCGGCGGGCTTCGGCTCGACGCTGCCGCGCTGAGGCCGGTCCCCGGCCGGGCGCGGCCGGACGGGCCTCAGCGCGGCCGGACGGGCCTCAGCGCGGGAGGAGTTGACCGCGGCGGCTCAGGAGGAAGCGTTTGAAGGCGGCGACCGGGGCGGTGTCGGGGTGGCCGTCGAGCCAGGCGACGCCGATCTCGCGGACGGCTCGGGGGGCGGTGACGGTGAGTTCGGCGACGCCGGGGCGGGGGACGGCGGGGGGTGGGAGGAGGGCGACGCCGAGGCCGGCGGCGACCAGGCCGCGGAGGGTCTCGGCCTCCTCGCCCTCGAAGGCGATCCTGGGTTTGAAGCCCGCCTCGGCGCACAGGGCGTCGGTGATGCGCCGCAGGCCGTAGCCCGGTTCGAGGGTGACGAACAGCTCGGAGGCGGCCTCGGCCAGTCTGATGCGCTTGCGGCCGGCGAGCCGGTGGTCGTCCGGGACGACCAGGCGGAGTCGCTGTTCGTCGAGGCGGCGGGCGACCAGGTCCGGGGCGTCGGGGACGGGGGAGGTGAGGCAGAGGTCGAGGTCGCCGGCGCGCATCCGCTCGATCATCGCCTCGCCGTAGTTCTGGACGAGTTGGAAGCGCACCCGCGGGTGGTCGACGCGGAAGGCGCGGATGAGACCGGGTACGGTCTCCGAGCCGAGGGTGTGGAGAAACCCGAAGGCGATCTTCCCGGCGGCCGGGTCGGCGTCGGCCCGTACGGACTCGGCGGCGCGCTCGACCTCGGCGAGGGCCCGTTCCACGGCGCGCAGGAAGGTGCGGCCGGCGGGGGTGAGGGCGACGGTGCGGCCGCGGCGGGCGAACAGCGCGACGCCGAGGTCCGCTTCGAGGCGTACCATCGCCCGGCTGAGCGTCGACTGGGGGACGCCGAGCCACTGCGCGGCCCGGGTGACGTGCTCGTGCTGGGCCACGGCCGCGAACTGGACGAGGCGGGGGGTCAGGGCCGCGGCCCAGGAGTCTGCCTCGAACTCGGCCATCACGCGGTCGGCGGGCGGGGAGCCTGGCGGCGGTGGTGTCGGGGGGCCGGTTGTCACGGGAATGTCTTTTTCATTGCTGCGGCGTGACAACGATCTCGCTGACCTCGGCTGATGCGGCACAGCATCGATTATGGCAATTCCGTGCATTGGACGCATCAAAATGGGAGCACATACGGTCAAGACATGCCTCCTGCTGATACCGAGGCGTCCACCGGAACCCCTGTGGACGCCTGCGCCAAGACGTCGTCGACCCCCGCCGCTCCCGATCGGTTGAGCCCCGGGGACCCGGGCTTCGGCCGGATGAGGCTCGCTCTCTTCGCCGCCGGCCTCGCGACGTTCGCCCTTCTCTACTCCTCCCAGGCACTCCTCCCCGCGATCTCCGGTGACCTCCACGTGTCGGCCGACCAGGCCAGCTGGACGGTCTCCGCCGCCACCCTCGCGCTGGCCCTCGCGGTTCTCCCGCTCAGCGCCGTGTCCGAGCGCTACGGCCGGTGCCGGACGATGACCGTCTCGCTCGCGGTCGCCGTCGCCGTCGGCCTCGCGGTGCCCTTCGCCCCGGACCTCGGCTGGCTGGTCGCGCTGCGCGCCGTCCAGGGCGCGGCGATCGCCGGCATCCCCGCCTCCGCGATGGCGTACCTCTCCGAGGAGGTGCGCCCCGCCGCCCTCATCGGCACCATCGGGCTGTTCGTGGCGGGCAACAGCTTCGGCGGCATGACCGGCCGGCTGCTCACCGGCTGGGTCGCCGACGGCTGGGGCTGGCGCGTCGCGCTGGGCGCGGTCGGCGTCCTGTCGCTGGTGTGCGCGATCGCCTTCCGGCTGCTGCTGCCCAAGGCGCGCCACTTCACCCCGTCCACGGTCAGCCCGCGGGCCCTGGCCCGCACGGTCGGCGGCCACCTGTCCGACCCGCTGCTGCGCCGGCTGTACGCGATCGGCGCGCTGTTCATGACCGTCTTCGGCGGTGTCTACACGGTCATCGGCTACCGCCTGGTCGCCGAGCCCTTCAACCTCTCGCAGTCCCTCGTCGGCTCGATCTTCCTGGTCTACCTGGTCGGTACGGCCTCCTCCGCGGCGGCCGGAAAGCTGGTCGGCCGGCTGGGCCGGCGCGGGGCGCTGTATGTGGCGGTCACCACGACGACGGCCGGGCTGCTGCTGAGCCTCGGCGACTCGATCGCGGCGGTGCTGGTCGGCCTGGTGCTGATCACCGCTGGCTTCTTCGCGGGCCATGCCGTGGCCTCGTCCTCGGTCAGCCGGGCCGCCAAGACCGGGCGCGCCCAGGCCTCGGCGCTCTACCAGACCACGTACTACGTCGGCAGCAGCGTGGGCGGCACCCTCGGCGCCCTCGCCTTCCACGCGGCCGGCTGGACCGGCACCGTCCTGCTCGGTCTGGTGGCCGTGACCGGCGCGGCGGGGATCACGCTCTACGCGACGCGCAAGGCGCTGGCCGAGCGGCGCGCGGAGATCGTGGCGCGGTCGGAGCGGCAGGCCGAGCGGCGCACACAGTCCAACGAAACCACGCAAGGCATGCGCCGGCTGGCCGCCCGGGCGTAACGTCCCGGGCCGGACCCGGCCGAACCCGGGCCGGCCTCGGTCACACCCGGCCGCCCCCGGCCACCTCCCGAGAGCCCGAAGGGGCCGCCCGCCAACTGTCCCGGCGGTGCGGCCCCTTCGCCCGTTCCCTCGACTACGGCGCGCTCACGGCGCGATGCGGTCCAGGACGATCGGGTCGGCCGTGAACTCCGTCCCCGGCGGCGCGTAGCTCACCGCCCCCGCGAGCGCCTCCAGCGCGTAGTCGAACTTCTCCGGCGTGTCCGTGTGCAGCGTCAGCAGCGGCTCGCCCTGCCGTACCCGCTCCCCCGGCTTGGCGTGGATCTCCACGCCCGCGCCCGCCTGCACCGGGTCCTCCTTGCGGGCGCGGCCCGCGCCGAGGCGCCAGGCGGCGAGGCCGACCGCGTACGCGTCCAGGCCGGTCAGCACGCCGGTCGACTCGGCCGTCACCACATGGCGCTCGCGGGCGACGGGCAGCGGCGCGTCCGGGTCGCCGCCCTGCGCGGCGATCATGCGGCGCCAGTGGTCCATCGCGGAGCCGTCCGCGAGCGCCTTGGCCGGGTCGGCGTCCGGCAGGCCCGCCGCGTCCAGCATCTCCCGGGCGAGGGCGAGGGTGAGCTCGACGACATCGGCCGGGCCGCCGCCCGCCAGCACCTCCACCGACTCGCGGACCTCCAGCGCGTTGCCCGCCGTGCGGCCGAGCGGGGTGGCCATGCCGGTGAGCAGGGCGACCGTACGGACCCCGTGGTCGGTGCCCAGCCCCACCATCGTGGCGGCCAGCTCCCGCGCCGAGGCCAGGTCCTTCATGAAGGCCCCCGAGCCGACCTTCACGTCCAGCACCAGCGAACCGGTGCCCTCGGCGATCTTCTTCGACATGATGCTGCTCGCGATGAGCGGGATCGACTCCACGGTCCCGGTCACATCGCGCAGCGCGTACAGCTTCCGGTCGGCGGGCGCGAGCCCCTCGCCCGCCGCGCAGATGACGCAGCCGACGTCCCCGAGCACGCGCAGCATCTCCTCGCCCGAGAGCTTCGCCCGCCAGCCGGGGATGGCCTCCAGCTTGTCGAGCGTGCCGCCGGTGTGGCCGAGGCCGCGCCCGGAGAGCTGCGGCACGGCCGCGCCGCAGGCGGCCACCAGCGGGGCCAGCGGCAGCGTGATCTTGTCACCCACGCCGCCGGTCGAGTGCTTGTCGGCGGTCGGGCGCGGCAGGGAGGAGAAGTCCATGCGCTCGCCGGAGGCGATCATCGCGGCGGTCCAGCGGGCGATCTCCGCGCGGTCCATGCCCTGGAGGAAGATCGCCATCGCGAGCGCGGACATCTGCTCGTGGGCGACCTCCCCGCGCGTGTAGGCGTCGATGATCCAGTCGATCTGGGCGTCGGTGAGACGGCCGCCGTCGCGCTTGGCGCGGATGACGGAGATGGCGTCCATGGTGGATGCGGGCCTTTCGGGGATGCGGGCGCCGAAGCGCCCAGAGCAGCTCAGCGTTCCAGGTTGTCGCGCCCGAACGCGTCCGGGAGGAGTTCGGCGAGCGGGCGGATGCCCGAGGCGGTGTCCACCTGGAGTTCGGGGCCGCCGTGCTCCCACAGCAGCTGGCGGCAGCGGCCGCAGGGCATCAGCACCGCCCCGTCGCGGTCGCAGCAGGTGAAGGCGGTCAGACGGCCGCCGCCCGAGGCGAACAGGGCGGAGACCAGGCCGCATTCGGCACACAGCGCCACGCCGTACGCCGCGTTCTCCACATTGCAGCCGGTCACCGTGCGGCCGTCGTCGACCAGCGCGGCCGCGCCCACCGGGTAGTGGGAGTACGGGGCGTAGGCCCGGGACATCACGTCCCGGGCCTGCGCGCGCAGCGCTTCCCAGTCGACCGGCGCGCTCGCGGTCGGGGTCGCGCCCGTGTTCATCATCCGCCTCCCTTGTAGTACGGCTGCCCCGCCGCCTTGGGCGCACGCAGCCGCTGCGCGGACAGCGCCAGGACCAGCAGCGTGGCGATGTACGGGGCCGCCGTCACGAACTGGCTCGGCACCTCCTCGGTCAGCGAATACCAGACCAGCAGCAGCGCCGAGAACGCCGCGCCGATGACCCCGGCCAGGTACTTCTTCCGGTACAGCTGCCACAGCGCGACCAGCGCGAGCACGAACACCAGGAACAGCAGCAGCGCGTGGACGTTCGTACCGCCGGAGCGCAGGTTGAGGCTGTCGGTGTAGCCGAACAGGCCCGCGCCCATGGCGAGGCCGCCCGGCATCCAGTTACCGAAGATCATCGCGGCCAGGCCGATGTAGCCGCGGTTCCCGGTCTGGCCCTCCTGGTAGATGTTGGAGGCCACCTCGGCCAGGAAGACGCCGCCGAGCCCGGCGAACCCGCCCGAGATGATCACCGCCAGGTACTTGTAGCGGTAGACGTTGACGCCCAGCGACTCCGCCGCCACCGGGTTCTCCCCGCAGGACCGCAGCCGCAGGCCGAACGAGGTCCGCCACAGCACCCACCAGGTGAACGGCACCAGCAGCAGCGCCACCACGGTGAGCAGCGACAGCTCCGTCACCACACCGCCGACGAACCCCGCGAGGTCGGAGACGAGGAACCAGTGTTTGCCGTTGAGGGTCTTCATCGCGTCCGACAGCCCCGGCACGGTGATGTCGGTGATCGGATCGATGGTCGGGGACTGCCGGGCGCTCTTGGAGCCCTCGGCCTCCAGGAAGGTGAAGTTGGACAGATAGCGGGTGACGCCGACGGCGAGGATGTTGATCGCCACACCGGAGACGATGTGGTTGACGCCGAACGTCACGGTGATCACGGCGTGCAGCAGCCCGCCGAGCGCGCCGCCGAGGATGCCGAGCACCACCCCGGTCCACGGCCCCCACTGGTATCCGGCCCAGGCGCCGAACCAGGTGCCGAGGATCATCATGCCCTCGAGGCCGATGTTGACCACGCCGGCCCGCTCGGCCCACAGACCGCCGAGCCCCGCCAGGCCGATCGGGATGGCGAGCTCCAGCGCGCCCGAGACCTGGCCCACGGAGGTGATGTCGTCGGCGCCGGTGATCATCCGGACCACCGAGGCCAGGACCACGGCGCCCGCGACGATCAGCAGGACGACGGGCAGGGACAGCTTCCGGCGCACCGGGTTCTTGGGCTGCGGCTTCGCGGTATCGACAGCAGTGGTCGTACTCACGCGCCATCCCCCCGCTCAGTCTCGGCGCGCTCCCCCGCGCGGGCTTCCTTCGTCACTGCTCGCTCCTTCGTCGCTGCGCGGCTCCTCAGTCCAGCCCGCGCAGCGCGCCAAGACTCGCTCATACGGGCACCTCCTCACGGGTCGTCGTGGCGCGGGCCGCGGCGGCGAGTTCCTCGCCGACCTTCCGCTGCTGGCGGCGCAGGGCGTACCGGCGAACGGTTTCGTAGGAGACGACCACGGAGATCACGATCAGGCCCTGCATGATCGTGGCGATCTCCTTCTCGTAGCCGTTGTAGTCCAGCGTCGAGGCCGTCTTGTCTAGGAACGCGATCAGCAGCGCGCCGAAGGCGATGCCGACCGCGTTGTTGCGGCCGAGGAGGGCGATGGTGATGCCCGTGAAGCCGATGCCGGTCTGGAAGTTCAGGCTGTAGGTGTGCGAGTCGCCGAGCAGCACCGGCATGCCCGCCAGGCCCGCCACCGCGCCGGAGATCAGCATGCTGGTGAGCACCATGCGCTTGGCGTCGACACCGCTGGCGGCCGCCGCGCTCTCGCTGGCGCCGGTCGCGCGCAGGTCGAAGCCGAACCGGGTGCGGTTCAGGACCAGCCAGTACGCCACGCCGCAGCCGATCGCGACGAACACGAAGCCGTAGACGTCACCGGCCACATCGCTGACGTGGATGCCCGGGAACCAGGAGGAGGAGGGCAGGTCACCGGTGGTGAGGTTGTTGCTGCCCTTGGGCTGCACGCCGAACTGCTCGGGCAGGATCAGATACGCGATCAGGCTGGTGGCGATCGCGTTGAGCATGATCGTGGAGACGACCTCGCTCACGCCCCGGGTGGTCTTGAGGATGCCCGCGATGCCCGCCCAGAAGGCGCCCACCAGCATGGCGACGATCACGATCAGCGCGATGTTCAGCGGGCCGGGCAGGCCGGCGTTCGCGCCGACCAGGGCGGCGGCCATGGCCGCGAGCCGGTACTGGCCGTCCACGCCGATGTTGAACAGGTTCATCCGGAAGCCCACGGCCACCGCGAGGGCGGCCAGGTAGTACGAGCTCGCCTGGTTGATGATCAGCACCTGGACGTCGGCGTTGGCCGCGTACTCGAACATCAGCGTGTACGGCTCGAACGGGCTCTTGCCCGACGCGAGCAGCACCACGGAGGTCAGCACGACCGCCACGACCAGCGCCAGCACCGGGCCGGCCGCGGCCAGCAGCAGCCGGTCGCGGCTGAACCGCTTGCCCGCGCCGCCGCCGGTCGCCCCGGCGGTCGCCCCGCCGGTCGCCTTGCCCGCGCCGCCGCCGGTCGCCTTGCCCGCGCCGTCCGCGCCGCTGGTCGCCCCGGCGGTCGCGCCGCCGGTCGCCGTGTCCGGCTTCGCCTCGTCGGTCTTCTTCATCGCGCCGCCCCCTCCTCGGCGAGGTGTTCCAGATGGCCCGTGGCCGCGCCGGTCATCGCCGAGCCCAACTCCTCGGGGGTGATGGTCGCCGGGTCCGCGTCCGCGACCAGCCGGCCGCGGTAGATGACCCGCAGGGTGTCGGACAGGCCGATCAGCTCGTCCAGGTCCGCGGAGATCAGCAGGACGGCCAGGCCCTCCCGGCGCGCCTCGCGGATCTGGTCCCAGATCTGCGCCTGCGCGCCGACGTCCACGCCGCGGGTGGGGTGCGCGGCGATGAGCAGCCGCGGGTGGTGGCTCATCTCCCGCCCCACGATGAGCTTCTGCTGGTTGCCGCCGGACAGCGAGGCCGCGGTGACCTCGATGCCGGGGGTGCGCACGTCGTACTCGGTGACGATCCGCTCGGTGTCCGCCCGGGCGCCCTGGAGGTCGAGCCAGAAGCGGCCCTTGCCCTTGGTGTTGGGGCGCTCGGTGACGTGGCCGAGGATGCGGTTCTCCCACAGCGGCGATTCCAGCAGCAGGCCGTGGCGGTGCCGGTCCTCGGGGATGTAGCCGACGCCGCCCTCGCGGCGGCGGCGGGTGGGCCAGCCGGTGATGTCCTCCTCGCCGAGGAGGATGGTGCCGCTGTCGGGCTTGCGGGTGCCGACCAGCGCGTCGATCAGCTCGGTCTGGCCGTTGCCCTCGACGCCGGCCAGGCCCAGCACCTCGCCCTTGCGGATGGTGAAGGTGATGTCGTCCAGCACGGTGCGGGCGCCGTGCTCGGCGTCCTCCGTGGTCAGCGTGACCCCTTCGACCCGCAGCATCGGCACATCGGTGACGGTGGACTCGCGGGTCTCGGGCGAGGGCAGTTCGCTGCCGACCATCATCTCGGCCAGCTGCCGGGCGGTGACCTCGGAGGGGACGACGGAGCCGACCGTCGTACCGCGCCGGATGACGGTGATGTCGTCCGCGACGGACAGCACCTCGCCTAGCTTGTGGGAGATGAAGATGACGGTCAGGCCCTCCGCCTTGAGCTCGCGGAGGTTGTCGAAGAGCGCGTCGACCTCCTGCGGGACCAGCACGGCGGTCGGCTCGTCCAGGATCAGCGTCCGGGCGCCCCGGTAGAGGACCTTGAGGATCTCCACGCGCTGGCGGTCGGCCACGCCCAGATCCTCGACGAGGACGTCGGGGCGCACCCCGAGGGCGTACGCGTCCGAGATCTCCTTGATCTTCGCGCGGGCCTTCCCGCCGATGCCGTACAGCTTCTCGGCGCCGAGCACGACGTTCTCGAGGACGGTGAGGTTGTCGGCGAGCATGAAGTGCTGGTGCACCATGCCCAGGCCCCGGGCGATGGCGTCGGCGGGGCTGTGGAAGGAGACCTCTTCGCCGTCGACCGCGATGGTCCCCTCGTCCGGCTTGTGCATGCCGTAGAGGGTCTTCATCAGGGTGGACTTGCCCGCGCCGTTCTCGCCGACGATCGCGTGCACGGTGCCCTTGCGGACGGCGATGTGGATGTCGTGGTTGGCGACGACGCCGGGGAAACGTTTGGTGATCCCGCTGAGTTCTACTGCGGGCGGACTGCTGGACGCGTTGATGGCGCACTCTCCTCGGAGAAGGAGTCTGGCGGTGATGAGGGGATCGCGGGGCGGCGGCGGGCGTCGCGAGGGGGCGTGGCGCCGGGTCGCACAGCGAGCGGGACCTGAGGTGGTGTGGCCAAAGCTCCCTCCCCAGGCCCCGCTCGACTGCTGCTCGGCGGTTCGAGTACCGCCCGATCGGCGGTTCGAGTACCGCCTTACGGCGTGGTCTTGACCTTGATCTCGCCGCTGATGATCTTCTTCTTCGCGGCCTCGACCGCCTCGACCACCTTGGTCATCTTCTGGTACGCCGGGTTGGAGTCGGCCAGGCCGACGCCGCCCGTCTTCAGGCCGTAGCGCACCGTGCCGGACTGCGGCTTGCCGTCCTTGACGGACTTGATGAGGTTGAAGACCGCGTCGGAGACGCCCTTGGTCGCGGAGGCCAGGATCTTGTCCTTGACCTTGACCAGACCCGCCTGCTTGTACTGGTCCATGTCGACGCCGATGGCCCACTTGCCGCGCGCGGCCGCGGCCTCGATCACACCGGTGCCCGCCTTGCCCGCGGACTGGTAGATGACGTCCGCGCCCGCGTCGAGCTGGCCGTTGGCGGTGCTCTTGCCGAGGTCGGGCTTCTTGAAGCCGCTGTAGTCCGGCGGCTGGGTGAGGTACTGGACCTTCACCTTGACCGACTTGTCGGTGTCGTGGACGCCCTGGACGTAACCCGCCTCGAACTTCTTGATCAGCGGGTTCTCCACACCGCCGACGAAGCCCACCGTCTTGCTCTTGCTCGTCAGGGCGGCCGCCACGCCCGCCAGGTAGGAGGCCTGCTCCTCGTTGAACACCATGTTGACCACGTTCTTGGCGTGGACGGTGTCGTCGTCGACGAGGCCGAAGGTGACCTTGGGGTACTTCTTGGCCACCTCCTTGACCGCCGGCGCGTAGACGAATCCGACGGCGATGACCGGGTTGTGCCCCTCGCGGGCCAGCTCGGTCAGGCGCTGCACCTTGTCGGCGTCGGACTCGCCCTCCGACGGCTCCTGGTCGTCGACCTTGACGCCGAGTTCCTTCTCGGCCTTGGCCAGGCCGGCGTACGCGGCGTCGTTGAAGGACTGGTCACCACGGCCGCCGACGTCATAGGCGATGGCGGCGCCCTTGTCCTTCTTGGAGTCGGAGGAGCTGCCACCACAGGCTGTGGTGGTGAAAGCGAGAGCCGCGATGCCTATGCCCGCGACGGCGATGCTGGATACCCGGCGCACGAGGGTTCCCCTTCGGCTTGAGCGCCTCCTTCGGCGCTGGTTTCGCCGCATCGTAACGCGCGTAGATGGCAGATAAAGGCGCGTCCGGAAGCCGTTATCGGATCGTCGCGAATCTGACTTGTCCCGGGGGCCTCCGGGACATGTCGATCAGGCGAAGTCGCGTCTCAGCCGAGCAGGGCCGCGGCGGTGAACAGCTCCACGCCAACCTCGATCGCTCCCTCGTCCACGTCGAAATCGCCGCGGTGCAGATCGCGCCGGGCGGTGTCGCCGACCCCGCGGACCCCCAGCCGCGCCATGGCGCCGGGGACGTGCTCCAGATACCAGGAGAAGTCCTCGCCCCCGAGGCTCTGCTCGGTGTCCTCCACCGCGTGCGGCCCGCGGCGGGTCTCCATCGCGCGGCGCAGCAGCTCGACCGAGCTCGCCTCGTTCACCACGGGCGGCACCCCGCGGACGTAAGTGATCTCCGACTTGGCGCCGTGCAGGGTCGCGATCTCGTCGACGGCGGCGTGCACCAGGTCGGGCGCCTCCCGCCAGGCGGGGAGGTCCAGACAGCGGACCGTGCCGGACAGCTCGGCGTGCTGCGGGATGACGTTGCAGGCGTGGCCCGACTCCACCCGGCCCCAGGTGACGGCCAGGCCCGAGCGGGTGTCGACCCGGCGGGACAGCAGGGCGGGCACCTCCGTGATCACCTTCGCGGTGGCCGTCACCAGGTCGGTGGTGAGGTGGGGGCGCGCGGTGTGGCCGCCCGCGCCGTCGAGGGAGACCTCCAGCCGGTCGCAGGCGGAGGTGATCGCGCCGGTGCGCAGCCCGATGCGCCCCACCTCGACCTTGGGGTCGCAGTGCAGGGCGAGGATCCGGCCGACGCCGTCCAGCACGCCCGCCTCGACCGCGTCGGTCGCGCCGCCGGGCAGCACCTCCTCCGCGGGCTGGAACAGCAGCCGTACGGGGCGCGGCAGCCGGCCCTCGCGGGCCAGCTCCGCCAGCACCAGGCCGGCGCCGAGCACCACGGTGGTGTGCACGTCGTGGCCGCAGGCATGGGCGCGGTCGGGCACGGTGGAGCGGTAGGGCACGGACTTGGTGTCCGGGATGGGCAGCCCGTCGATGTCGGCGCGCAGCGCCAGCATGGGGAGCGCGGCGCCCTCGCCGGCGCCGCTCGCCGCGCCGATGTCGCAGATCAGGCCGGTGCCGGTGGGGAGCACGCGCGGCGTGAGGCCGGCCTGCTCCAGGCGCGCCTTGATGGCGGCGGTGGTGCGGAACTCGCGGTTGCCGAGCTCGGGGTGCATGTGGATGTCCCGCCGGAAGGCGATCAGTTCCGTCCGCAGGGCCTCGGGAAGCCGGCCGGGGAGCGCGAGGGCGTCCGCGGGGACGGCCTCGGGTGCGACGGCTTCGGAGGTGACAGCCTCGGCCTCGGCGACGACGGAACCGGTCTCGGGGGACATCAATTGCTTCACCCGATCAAGCGTAGAACGGCTGGTGGCGCGACCGGATGTCGATCAACAAAACTTCAACCCGTTCGGGGGACAGGAAACTGCCACCCCTGCGCATGATCGCCCTAGTCAGGGGGTATAACAGGCCTCTCATACGGCACGGGGTAGTGACGAGCGCCACATGGCGTACCGGTGGAGCCCTGACAGGAAGTTGCCTCCCCCGTCTCAGGATGTGGTCGCCGTCTCCCAGGCCTGCCCCTCGGCACGGGGGCGCGCCCTCGCAGCGGATACGGCCGTCGCTCCGCCTCTCTGAAGGGGAGGGAACGGCGGCCATCGGATCTACGGCCTACCAGCCGTGTACGGAGAAAGGCTCGCCCTTGAGGTAATGGGCGATGCCGAGGGCGTTGTACGGCACGGTGTCGGCCGGAAGCTCGTCGGGGCGGTGCCAGGAGATACCCGCGCACTTGTGGGGCTCGGCGTTGATAGGGTCGCCCTCCCACTCGGCGGTGGCGAAGAACCAGCCGACGCGGGGTTGGCCTTCGGGGTTCCGGTAGTGCATGACGTGTACGGGGCGGAGGGCAGCGGGGTCGATGCGGACGGCGACCTCCTCGAGGACCTCGCGCGCGACGGCATCGATGACGTTCTCGCCGGGGTCTACCTTGCCGCTGGGGAGATTGAGCAGGCCGTCGGCGTAGCCGGTGCCGGAGCGTTCGGCGAGGAGGAGGCGGCCGTCGCTCCGCTCCAGAATAATCATGACGTCGATGCGGCTTCATCCCTCCACTCGCCCCAGAGCCGCCATCGGAGGACCACGTGCATCGCCGTCGCTTCTGTGGCGCAGCCGCAGCCACTGTCGCCGCCGCCCCTCTGAGGGGCGCACGACCGGCCGTAGGAACATCAGACGTGATCCGTAGCCGCAAGGGCTTGGACTCTCTCACCACCCTGGACCAGAGCCGCGGGGGACACTCCGCGTTGGAAAAGGCCGCACTCGCCGGCGCACAAGAAGCCCTCGAATTGCAGAGGCGGGCAGCGACCCAACGAATCAGGCAACGCCTGTTCAGCGTGGCCGCCGACTACACCGCCGCCGCTGCATGGTCGTGCATCGACGCCCGCCAGCTCGACAGAGCCAAGGGTCACCTGGACGAGGCCCTACGGCTGGCAGGAATGGCACAGGACCCAACGGCACAAATGCGAGTGTGGAACGCCACAGCCCTACTTGCCCACCAGCGGCGGGAGTACGGCGAAGCGCTCGCCGCCGCCCAAGCCGCGCAAACAACGGCCATCACCCGACGGGATCCGCTGTTCGGCTCCCTCGCTCACGCGCGCACCGCCATCGCCCACGCCAATTTAGGCCACGGCCAAGCAGCCCGGCGTTCCCTTGGATACGCGGAGGACGCCATGGCCAAAGCCGAGAAGCAGCCTCGACCGGGCTGGGTGGGCTTCTACAGCCCCGCAGAGCTGAACGCCTTGGCAGCGATCGTTTATGACAGGATCGGGGCCCCTGTGAAGGCGGAAGCAGCGTCTTACCGGGCTCTGGCCACGCTCCCCGAGAAGTATCGCCGCAACCGGGCCATGACCGTCGCCCGTCTCGCGCTCGCCCAGGTCCACCAGGGCGAGATCGACCAGGGATGCGCCACGACTGCGGAGGTCTTCGACCTGATGGCCGGACATCCTCTCCCGGGGCGGCTGCGCGTGGTGCTGGGCGACTTCCACCGCGACCTTTTCACCCTCGCGCCGAGCGCCACCGTGGCGCGAGAGTGGGCCGACCGATACCAATCCGAATGGAGCACTACGTGACCGCGGCACACGTCGTCCTACGCCACTACACTCACGATGACCTCGGAGCGATCCGGCAGGTTCTCTTGGATGTCCACGCGGACGCCTACGCGGACCGGATGGATGAGCCATTCGTGCAGCGGTTCCCGTGGTTCGTGGACCATTGGGGAGGCAAACCCGGGTTCTCATGCGTCATCGGCTACGACGGTGACGAGCCGGTTGGGTTCACCTACGGCGCTCCTGCGGATCCAGGGCGGGAGTGGTGGCGTGGCTATCTCCAGCCCGTGCCGGCAGAGACTGCTACGTTCTCGTTGTCAGAGCTGATGGTGCGCCCGAAGTGGCGGAAGACCGGCGTGTCCCAGCGGCTCCACCAGACCCTCGTCGCCTCCCGTCCCGAGACCTTCGCCGTACTCACCGTGGACACCAAGCGCCCGAAGATCCAGGCACTCTACGAGTCGTGGGGGTATCGAAAGATCGGTGAGCAACAGCCGTTCCCCGACTCCCCGCTCTACGCCGTCATGCTCCGCGACCTGCAGGCCACCTGAGCCCTGCCGGGCTGCCCACGTCCGATCCTCACGACGTCGCCGCGGGCACCGAGCGCAGCCGGTGGGCGTCCCGGGCCGTGCCCGTGACCCCGGACAGGAAGCCCTGGGCGCGCGGCGAGGCGTCGCTCCTCAGCCAGGCGGGGTCCACATCGCAGACGGCGACCTTGACCCCGGTGCCCGAGAGTGCGAGCGGAAGCGTGTGCACGACGGTCGACGGGAAGCTCACGATCGTGTGGCCGATGGGGCCGCGGCGGGCTATCAGCTCCAGCGGCAGCTCCGGTCGTACGACCTCGAGGCCGATCTCGGCCGCCACCCGGTGGAGCTTCTCGGCGCTCTCGCGGCGGTGCGCGAAGTAGCGGGTCGCCCCGTGCGTACGGGCCAGGGTCGCGACCGCCTCCAGGTAGCGCTCCAGGTCGACCACCCCGGTCTCCACCAGGGAGGTGCCGACCAGGTCGGTGCCGCGGGTGAGGCGGGGCGGGCCGAAGCGGGCCCGGGTCCAGGCGAAGGAGTTGGCCGTGACGGTCACCCCGGCGGGGGGCTCGACGGGCATCGAGCTGAACACCTCGACCCGCCGGTCGCCGCCCGGGGTGAGCCGGCGGCGCGCGGTGGCGGACACCGGTGCGAAGACCATCTCGCGCGCCCCCCGGCCGGTGCCGCGCCGGTGCCAGCGCACCAGCGGCTCCCCGCTGGCCAGTTGGGAGACGAACTCCATGGTGGCCGTGCCGTCGTCGACGACGACCAGGTCCTGGGCGCGGGTCAGCGTCAGCAGCAGCTGCACATAGCGCGAGAACGGGTCGCCGATGACGATCCGCCCGGCGCGGCGCAGCGGGCCGCGCAGCCCCCCGATCGTCTTCAGCGGCGCGCCCGCCCCGCCGCGCGCGTCCTCCCACCGCACGGTGATGCCCTCGTCCCGCGCCAGCTCCGCCATGCGGCGCAGCTGACCGCGCGTCATCGGGTCGTGCGGCGAGAGCACCACGACCGTCAGCCCGTCGGCTCCGAGCCCGGCGGCCCCGAGCCCTTCCGGCGCGCTCGGCGACGGGCGGCCCCCGGGCGCCCCGCCGGCGGCCTGTTCAGGGCTCGGATCGCCTCCCCCGTCCGCGTACGCCCACTCCAGGACGTTCAGCAGCTGGACCGGGCTCTCGACGAAGGCGAGGGTGGCCCCGGCTTCGGGGCCCGCGGGCCCCTCGGGACGCTTCGCGCCGTCCCGGGACAGGGCCCGGAAGCGGCGGGCGGCCACCGAGGAGTCACGGGGACCCGCCGCTTCCGGGCATGGGCCGGGCTGACCGGCCGGTGAGTTCACGGCAGACGGCTCCTTGGCCTCTCAGACCCCGACCGGTTCGCGCTCGGCGCTCTGGACCGCGTCGGCCTCGCCCTCGGCGACGACGCCCGCGACGCGGCGCAGCTTCTTCATCGGCCCCAGCTCGCTCTCGTAGACCTTCTTGACGCCGTCGCCCAGCGACTCCTCGATGGTGCGGATGTCGCGGACCAGGCGCTGCAGGCCCTGCGGCTCGACCGAGGCGGCCTGGTCGGAGCCCCACATGGCGCGGTCCAGGGTGATGTGGCGCTCGATGAAGGTCGCGCCGAGCGCGACGGCGGCGAGGGTGGTCTGCAGGCCGGTCTCGTGGCCCGAGTAGCCGATCGGCACGTTCGGGTACTCCGCCTGGAGCGTGTTGATCACGCGCAGGTTGAGCTCCTCGGCCTTGGCCGGGTACGTCGAGGTGGCGTGGCAGAGCAGGATGTTCTCGCTGCCCAGCACCTCCACCGCGTGGCGGATCTGCTTGGGGGTGGACATGCCGGTCGACAGGATGATCGTGCGGCCGGTCGCTCGCAGGGCGCGCAGCAGCTCGTCGTCGGTCAGCGAGGCGGAGGCCACCTTGTGGGCGGGCACGTCGAACTTCTCCAGGAAGGCGACGGCCTCGGTGTCCCAGGGGGAGGCGAACCAGGCGATGCCGCGCTTCTCGCAGTGCTCGTCGATCGCGCGGTACTCGTCCTCGCCGAACTCGACGCGGTGCCGGTAGTCGATGTAGGTCATCCGGCCCCAGGGGGTGTCCCGCTCGATGTCCCACTGGTCACGCGGGGTGCAGATCTCCGGGGTGCGCTTCTGGAACTTGACCGCGTCACAGCCGGCGTCGGCGGCAACGTCGATCAGCTTGAACGCGTTCTCCAGGTCGCCGTTGTGGTTGATGCCGATCTCACCTGTGACGTAGACCGGGTGGCCGGGGCCGGCGATCTTGTCGCCGAGCGTACGGAGGCGATTGTTGGAGCTCACTTAAGACAGTTCCTTTCCGAGAATCCACGAGGCGATCTCGCGGATCGCACCGTCCCCTCCGGGCGTGGAGGTGACCGCGCGTGCGGCGCCGCGCACGACGTCGTGCGCACCGGCGACCGCCACGGGCCAGCCGACGAGGCCGAAGCACGGGAGGTCGTTGACGTCGTTGCCGACATAGAGCACGCGCTCAGGCGCGATGCCCTGCTCCTCGCACCACTGCTTCAGCGCGAGGTCTTTCCGGTCGATGCCGTGCAGCACGGGGACCCGCAGCTTGCGGGCGCGTGCGGCGACGACCGGGTTCTGCTCCGTGGACAGGATCAGCAGCGCCAGCTCAGCGCGGCGCAGGGCGGCGATCCCGAGCCCGTCGCCGCGGTGCACGGCGACGAGTTCGCGTCCTTCGGAGTCGATCAGCACCCTGTCGTCGGTCTGGGTGCCGTCGAAGTCGAGTACCACCGCGTCGATGTCGTCGCGGGTGGGGAGCGCGCCGGGGCGCGGGGCGTCGAGGAGCGGCGCGAGGGCGCGGGCGCGCGCCAGGTCGTGCGGGTCGTCGATCTCCAGGACGCGGGCGGCGTCGGTGCGTATCAGCGCGGTGCGGCCGAAGAAGCGGTGCCGCTCGGCGCGGAACCCGTCCACCCGCATGGCGTACGCGGCACCGGTCTCCAGCAGGTCCTGCGGGCGGTCCTGGCGGCGCGGCCGGTACGACTTGTCGTGGTTGACGCCGTACCCGCCGTCGGCCGCCTCCCCCGCCGCGCCGGCCCCGTCGGCCGCGCCCTCGTCGATCCCGTCTTCGGCGTCCCGCCAGACGAAGCCGTGGAACGGGGCGACGGTCAGCGCGGTGTCCGCGCCGTCGTCCAGCACCGCCCCGGCGACGCCGTCCACGTCCTCGCGGGCGATGAACGGGCTGGTGCACTGGACCAGCAGCACGACCTCCGCGGTGATCCCGTGCGTCGCCTCGTACGCGTCGAGCGCGTGCAGCACGGCGGCCTCGCTGGTCGCGGTGTCCCCCGCGATGGCGGGCGGCCGCTGCACGACCTCCGCGCCCGCGCCGCGGGCCACGGCGGCGATGCCCGGGTCGTCCGTGGAGACCACCACGTCCGTCACCCGGCGGCTGGCCAGGCACTCCCGGACGGCGCGCGCGACCAGCGGCACGCCCCCCACGGCGGCGAGGTTCTTGGCGGGCACGCCCTTCGATCCGCCACGGGCGGGGATCACGGCGACCACGCGCCGGTCGGAGGGGGACATGGCGGCTCCTTCAGTGCCTTCTGCGGCTTCTGCGGCTTCGGGGTTCTGGGGTGCGGGGCGGGCGGCCGCCGGCAGCGCTCCCCCAGCTACCGCTGGGAGGTGCCCCCTGCTCACAGCTCGCCCATCCGGCGGATCACCGGCGCCACCCGCTGGACGCCGTGCCGGTAGGCGCCGCGCGCCGCCTCCCGCATGGTGTTGCGCACGACCCGCCGCAACCCGCTGACCTGCACCGCCTCCCCGGCCGACGCGCCCGGCCGGGGCCGGCCGTCCGGCTCGAGGCCGTACCGGGCGAGCCGCGCGGGCAGATAGCCGGGCGCGGTGGTCCGCGTGTAGTAGGGGGCCAGCGGCGGCAGTTCGTCCGCCGCGGCCAGCTCGGCGACCCGCTGCCGCGCCGCGTCGAACGCCGTCTCGTACGCGCCGTCGGCCGCCACGCCCTGGCGGCTCACCCACTCGGGGTCCGGCTCGGGCAGATGGCCGGCGTCGAGCTGGTCCCAGGAGGCGAGGCAGCCGGAGCCGAGGAAGTGGTGGTTGCCCAGCACCTCGCGCACCCCGAGATCGGTGAGCACGGCGGTCGGGATGCCTCGGTGCAGGGACTCCAGGGCGGCCGTGGAACTGACCGTGACCAGCAGGTCCGTGGTGTCCAGGACCTCGCCCATGTTCCCGTAGGCGAGGCGGAAGTTCTCCGGCACGTCGTCGCCGAGCTTGCCGACCAGCTTCTGGTACGGCAGCTCCTCGATGTGGGTGGTGTGCTCCCCGGGCTTGCTGCGCAGCTTGACCAGCACCTCGCGGTCCGGGTGCGCCCGGGCGTGCCGCACGGCGCGGCGCAGCAGGTACATCCGGTCGGCGCGGTTGTCCGGGACGGACGGCTGGACGGCGAAGACCACGGTGCCGCCGGGGTGGGCGCGCCGCTCGCGCGCCTTCTCGTCGTACGGGGCGCCGCCGAGGAACGGCAGCGCGCACTCCACGACGCTGTCCGCCGAGGCGCCGACGCCGGTGTAGACGTCGCGGAACCGCTCGGCGTCATGGCGGGAGTTGGCGAGCACCACGTCCGCGCCGTGCCGCAGCAGCAGGCCGTCGGCGAGCTTCTCGTAGACCACGCCCACATAGCCGGTGACCACGACCGGGCGGCGCGCGGCGCCCTCCCAGGCGCGGGCGAGGCCGTGCAGCATGGCCTGGACGGCGCCGCCGACCAGGGAGAGCACGATCACGTCGTACCGCTCGCGGTCCACCGCCGAGACGAACTCGACGCCCGTCACCTCGCGCAGCGAGTCCGCGCGCACCCCCACCTCGGCCAGCTGGCGGACCGTGGGCGTCGCCCGGCCGCGCAGCAGGAAGCCGTCCATGCGGCGGGGGGAGGCGGAGTCCAGGTCCTCCGGTACGAGGCGGTGCGCGGTGAGCGCGCCCCATTTCCACCGGGTGTCGGAGTCCGCCAGCACGGCGACTCGTAGCGGAGAATTGGTAGGTGAGGGCACGTCGCTGACGCTAGGAAGCGATTTCGATTCGCGGCCCAACACAGGAGCAACAAAGGGTTAACAGCACATCGCCGATTGGAGAATCGGCTGCTCAGCGCGGCTGGTTAACCGTCCTGACGTTCTTCGTTCACCTTTACGTACACCCCTCGTCAAGACGAATGCCAGACGGCGACCTACCGTCACGCGAGTGGTTAAGCTCTCCGTCATCGTGCCGTTCTACAACGTGCAGACCTATGCCCCCGATACGCTGCGAAGTCTGCGCGCGAACGCGCGCGACGACTTCGAATTCATTCTCGTCGACGACTGCGCCACCGACGGGACGCCGGAGATCCTGGAGCGCGCCGAGCGCGACCTTCCGGGGGCCGTCTACGTACGGCACGAGCAGAACGGCGGGCTCGCCACCGCGCGCAACACGGGCCTGGACGCGGCCCGGGGCGAGTACCTCACCTTCCTCGACGGCGACGACTGGCTCGCGCCCGGCTACTACGAGCAACTGCTCGCCGCGATCGAGGAGTTGGACTGCGACTTCGTGCGCACCGACCACGTCCAGTGCACCGGGCGGGCGCGCTCCATCCACCGCGTGCCGCACGGCCGCCGGGGCGTCGTGATGAACCCGCGCGACGCCATCCTCCCCGCCGACCGCTCCACCTCCGTGGACTACGCCTTCGCGTGGGCGGGCATCTACCACCGCCGCCTGCTCGACCAGGGCCTGCTGCACTTCACCCACGGGCTGCGCACCGCCGAGGACCGGCCGTGGATCTGGAAGCTGCACCGGGAGGCCGGCTCCTTCGCGGTGGTCGGCCTGCTCGGCGTCTTCTACCGGCGCGGCGTCGCCTCCTCGCTGACCCAGATCGGCGACGTACGGCAACTCGACTTCATTCGCGCATTCGATCAGGTAATCGAGGAAACGGCCCGGGACCGGGACGCGGACACGCTTCTCCCGAAGGCCGTCCGCACCTATTGCGCGATCATTTCCCATCATCTCGGCAACATCGAAAGGTTCGAGCCGACCGTGGCCAGGAAACTGCGTTCCATGTCCGCGGCCGCGCTGAAGCGCATGCCACAGGACGTACTGAAAGAAGCGCTGGACTCGATGGACCACGAGCGCGCGGCCCGGCTGCGCAGGCTCAAGCGCCGCGCGGGGACGGAGGTGGCGGCCTGATGTCCGCCTTCCCTCAAGGCCCGCAGAGCCACCAGGCGCCGCAGAGCCACCAGGGCCCCCAGGGCCCGCAGAGCCCCCACACGGCCCGCGCGTCCCGCGCGCCCCGCGGCTCCCGTAAGCGGACGCAGATCTTCCTTGCCTCCACGCTCTACGGCGTCGCCACGATCGCGGCCGCCCTCGACGCGGACCGCATCGGCCCGGCCGACCGCCGCCTGCTGCTGGTCAGCAACAACGCCGCCACGCCCGAGACCACGCCCTCCCTCGACGAGATGCCCGGCTTCGAGCGGCTGCGCGGCCGCTTCGACCGCGTGCTGTCCTGGAACGAGACGATCAGCCCCTTCCACCCGGGCGGCTGGTCCCCGCGCGCCGACGACGCCCCGCTGTGGGAGCGCCATCTGCGGCTGCTGTGGAACCTGGGCGACGACGACATCGAGATCGTCCTGGAGTCCATCCAGGTCAACCCGGCCCTGGCGATCGCCAACGTCTTCCAGGGCGCGCCCATCGACGTCTACGCCGACGGGCTGATGAGCTACGGCCCCACCCGCAACAAGCTCGACCCGCTGATCGGCACCCGCGTCCGCCGCCTCCTCCACCTCGACCTCGTCCCCGGCCTGCGGCCGCTGCTGCTCACCGAGTTCGGCGTCGAGGCGGAGATCGTCCCGACGGACGTCTTCACCAAGGTGCTCGCCGAGATCGCCGACGCCGCCCCGCGCGGCGTCGCCTCCGCCAGCGAGCGGATCGCCACGGGCGTGGGCCCGGCCCTGATGCTCGGCCAGTACCTCTCCGCGCTCGACATCCTCACCCCGCAGGAGGAGGAAGAGCTGCACGTGCGGATGTTGCGCGGCGCCGTGGCCCTCGGCCACCGCAGCGTCGTGTTCAAGCCGCACCCCACCGCGCCGGCCCGCTGGTCGCGGATGCTGGAGAAGAAGGCCGCGGAGCTGGGCGCCGAGCTGACCATCATGGACACGCCCGTCCTCGCCGAGGTGCTGTACCAGCGGATGTCCCCGGCCCTGGTCATCGGCTGCTTCTCCACCGCGCTGCTCACCGCGAGCGTCTTCTACGGGCTGCCGGTGGCCCGGATCGGCACCGAGGTGCTGCTGGAGCGGCTGACCCCCTACCAGAACAGCAACCGCATGCCGGTCACCATCGTCGACGCGCTGCTGCCCGACCTGGAGGACCACCAGGCCGTCGCCGCGTGGACCCCGCCCACGGACGAGCGCACGGGGCAGCGGCTGACCGGGCTGGTCACGGCCGTCGGTTTCGCCATGCAGGCCAAGATCTACCCGTCGCTGCGCCCCGCCGCCGAGCGCTATCTGACCGCCCATCTGGACGCGAACACCTGGCGCTACTTCAAGCGGCGCCGCCTGACCGCGCTGGCCCTGCCCGGCGCGGTCCCGTCCCAGCTCGCGTTCATCCCGCGCAACGAGACCGTACGCCGCGTCGCCCGGCGGGCGCGCGCGCTCAAGCGGTCGGCGCTGAAGCGGGCCGCCACGGGGTGAGCCGGGGGCGGGGACACATCGGACGGCTTTTGAGCGAGCGACGAGTGCGAAGGAACGGGAACGGCGCGATGACCACGGGCAGAGAGCTGGGCCGAATACGCCCACCGCGGCGAATACCCCGGGAGGGAAATGGGGCAATACGGAACGGGAAGACGCGGAACGGGGTGGGCGCATGACCGCGACCGCCGGCGCACCGGCCACCCCGTCCGCCGCCCCGTCCGCCACCCCGCCCACCGGCCCGGCGACCGGCCCCGGCGGCGGCCCGGCCGACACGGTGGGTGACATGGTGGGCGACGCGGGCCCGACATACGCCGCGTCCCCCGGATCCCCCGCATCCCCCACTTCCGTCGGATCCCCCGCATCCCCCACTTCCCCCGGATCCCCCGCATCCCCCACTTCCCCCGGATCCCCCACCGTCGCCCTCCCCCTGCCGCCCGCCCTCCCCCAGACCCCCGCCCCCGCCCCCGCGCCCGCGCCCGCCCCCGCCGCCGAGGGCTCGGGCCCCGCGCGGCGCGGGCCCGTACGCCTCCGCGCGCTGGACGGGCTGCGGCTGCTCGCCGCGCTCATGGTGGCCGCGTACCACTACGGCGGCCGGGACGGGGAGATCAGCCAGGCGTGGGGCACCTCGCCCCGCGAGCAGTTCCCCACCGCCTCCAGCTACTTCGCGTACGGCTGCCTCGGCGTCCAGATCTTCTTCGTCATCAGCGGCTTCGTGATCTGCATGAGCGGCTGGGGGCGCCCGCTGCGCTCCTTCTTCGCCTCCCGGGTCTCGCGGCTCTACCCCGCCTACTGGGCCGCGATCCTCATCGTCACCGCCGTCTTCGCGCTGCCCTGGGTCGCGTACAAGTCGGTCTCGCCCAGCGACACCCTCGTCAACCTCACCATGCTCCAGCAGCCCCTGGGCGCCGACCGTGTCCTGGGCGTGTGCTGGACGCTGTGGGCCGAGCTGCGCTTCTACGCCCTCTTCGCGCTCTTCGTCGTCCTCCCGGGCGCGGGCCGTCAGCGCGTCGTGCTCTTCTGCGCCGTGTGGACCCTCGGCGCGGCCCTCGCGGAGGCCGCGAACCAGCCGCTCCTCGACCTGGTGCTGATGCCCGAGTACGCCCCCTTCTTCATTGGCGGCATCGGCCTCTACCTGATCCACCGCTACGGCCACGACGCACTCGCCTGGGGCATCGTCGGCATCAGCTTCCTCATCGGCCAGCACTACGCGGTGGCCGAGCTGTGGCACGCGCCGAATCCTTCCTTCTTCTCCTACCGCTCGACGCTCGGCATCGTGGCCCTCGTCGCCTTCGGCTTCCTGGCCGTCGCCCTGATCGCCCTGGGGAAGTTCCAGTGGGCCAACTGGCGCTGGCTGACGCTGGCGGGCGCGCTCACCTACCCCTTCTACCTGGTCCATGAGCACCTCGGCTGGGTGGTCGTGGGAGTGCTCCACCGCGAGCTGGGCCTCCCCTCGTACGCCACCCTGGCCCTCACGATCCTGCTGATGCTGGCGCTCGCCTGGCTGCTCTACCGCTTCGTGGAGCAACGGCTCACGCCCGTCATCAAGAAGTCGCTGACGGCGGTCCGGGTGCGCTGACCCGCGAGGCATCCCCGGGCTCGGCGTCCCGGGCCCGGGCGTTCCCGGCCTGTGCGACCCCGCCCGTACGACCCCGGCCCGTACGACCCCGCCCGTACGACCCCGGCCCGTACGACCCCGGCCCGTGTGTCACGTCACCGCGCATCCGGCCGACGCGGTCATCTCTCGCGCGAGATCATCCGGGCATGGAATTCCTCTGCTACCACCGCGACCGGCCCGGATCCCTGGCGCTACGACACGAGTTGCTCGAAGAGCACTGGTCCTACATGGACGGCTACGCGAAGGAGATGATCGCCCGCGGCCCGACCTTCGCCGACGACGGCGAGACCCTCACCGGCAGCCTGCACATCGCCGACCTGCCCGACCCGGCCGCCGCCCGCGCGTTCGCCTTCGACGAGCCGGGCTACCAGGCCGGCGCCTACCGGGACGTACTGCTGCGCCGGTGGCGCAACACGCTGGGGCGCACCATGTGGGACTTCCCCGGCGGCGCGACCGGCGGCAACCGGTATCTGGTGCTCGGTCTCGGCGCGGGGCGGGCCGCCGCCGACCTCGACCTGCCGCCCGACCGGGATGAACTGATCGCCTACGGCCCGCTGCTGTCCGACGACGGCACCACCTGGCTCGGCACCGCGGCCCTGGTCCGCGCGCCGTCCCCGGACGCGGCGCGCGCCCTGCTGACCCCGGACCGGTACGCCGCCATCGAGGCGCACAACTGGCGGTTCGGCGGGCGGGGTTGAACCGCGTGGTCGGAGGGGAATGGACGGTCGAGAGCCGCGTGCTCGATCATGGCCGGTTCGTTTCGCGCCGGCGATTCGGAGCAAGAAGAAGGAACCGATGAAGAACACCTTACGGGCCCTGCTCGTGCCGGTGGCGGTCGCCGCCGCCACCGCCCTGCCGGTCTCCACGGCCCACGCGGCCGAGGGCTACGACCGATGTCCTGACGGCTACTACTGCATGTTCTCCGGCCTCGACGGCACCGGCGACATGATCAAGCTGAAGGGCAGCACGCCGGACCTGGCGGCGCTCGGCATGGACGACCGGGCCAAGTCGGACTGGAACCGGACCCCTTCCACCATCTACCTCTGGTCCGACGCGAACTACGCCGGCTGCGCCGTCGTCACCTCCGCCGGCCCGACCGGCAAGGGCAACTTCTACCCCGACTACCGGGACTTCATCAGCTCGGTGGGCTTCGACGGCCCCGGCGGCCAGAGCTGCGGCACCCCGCCCGGCGAAGACGGCTGATCTCGGCGGCTCTCCACGTACCTCAGCCCCCGCCCCCGCGCCCTGGCCCGGATCGGATCCCGGTCCGGGCCGGTGCCCCTGACGTCGAGCATCGACTCGCCGCAGGGCTGCTGTCGCTATCGCGGCACGGACGAGGGGACACCCGGAACGGGAACGCCACCGGACCACAGCTCCTCCGCGTGTTCCACGAAGCGAGAGAACATCCCCGCGTCACCATGGCGTCGCAGATGCATCAATGGCGAATCGTGGCCGACGAGCCGCGCCAAGTGCGGCGTGACGAGTGCGTCATCGTCGAAGCGGAAGACCGAGAGGGAGACGTGGTTCATGGCATCAGCCGATGCGGAGAACCGCGCTTCCAACCCCTGCACCTGACCTATTTTGGCGAGTTGCTCCAGGGTCATCTTGATGCGGCTGGAGACCGTAAGAGCAACGTCCTCGATGGCTTCCCGCTGCCGGGTTACCGATCCGTCCGGATCGCCGAGCAGGAAGCGGACTCGGCATCCGCTCTGTGCTTTCCTCCGCAGCGTCTCAGGAAGAGCGGGCACCTGCGTCCAGAGGAAGTACGACGTGAAGCCGCCGAAGAACAAGTCATCGTTCGCCCCGGCGATTAGGTCGGCCCAGACCGTTGAAGGGCAAGCCGACCTGTAGGCGTAGCTTTGGACAAGCTCCCGGTCGCCGCCGGTCTTCAGGCGGTCCCTCACAGCTTTCGGCCACAGCATCTCTGCGTCAACTCCCAACACCTCGGAGGCATCTACCCGGTTCCTGGCGTGCGGGATCAGCTCTTCGTCCGCGATCCACCGCTCAACGGTCTTGCCGGACACCCCCACCCGGATAGCGAGCTGTCTCGGTGACAGCCCAGCGGACTCGATAGCTGACCGTAAGGCCGTGTTCAAGGGTCCCCCCGAGGACGTTTGGGCGTTTTCCACGGTAGCGCTGATACATCCCAACCGTCCTCGCTTTGGGCAGCGATACGTCCGCTTTGGGCGGCCAAGCTTTGGCCGCGAAGGGCATGTCCACCAGTGTCTTAGGAGCTGATGACGTGATCGACCCGGTCCTGTGTGCACTCGAATGGGTGAAAGCAGTCTGCGCTAACAGCGAGTTCGCGGGGGTGGCGCAGTGACCCAGATGAACCGCCTGCGGCTGCTGCCATGGGCCGGCCCGGAGGGCAAGCCGTGTTTTCTGGCCCCGGACGGGAATCACAGCGAGCTGAGCCGATGGGCGGACGAGGTCGAGGCCCTACAGCTCGCCATAGGAGCTGAACTACTGAGCCACGCTCGTGCGTTGCTGGGCCACCGGAAGGCGGGGGCGCAAGAACTGCGTTTCCTGGCGGAGCGGCTGTGCGAGGCGCTGCATGACGTGCTGCGGGTTGCTGAGAGCAGGGGCGGGCGCCTGTCCGTGCACGAAGACGACGGCGATGGTGGCCTCGGCCCCGCGCCTGAGTGCGGCGGGGTTCGGCATGACCGACTGGCAGATCGGGCCCGTGCCGGGGCGGGGGCTGCGCCGCACGGCGGATGGGGAACTCGCACTACCGCTGCACATCAGCAGCGGCGGACGGCACCGAGCCATCGCACAATTGGTGCTGACCCCCGCCGAGGCGGAGCAGTTGCATGCGGCGCTGTGCTACGCGCTCGGTGAGCAGCCTCCGCCCACCCCCGCTCCTGAGTGCCGGCGGCCGGTCCACTACCCGGGCGGCCGACAGCGGTACTGACGGGGGCGTCCAGGCCAGCGCGCGGGAGGCCCAGCAAGTGCGTTTGGGGCTCCCCGACGGGGCACAGAGACGCGGCCGACAGCGCTTACGGCTTGCGAGCAAGCACGGCGTGAATGCAGGAGTCGGCCTCGTCTCCCGGCAAGGCGTCCGGCGTCGCACGCGCCTCGGTTTCCGGGCGCCAACGGTTGGTGGGGACGATGCCGGGAGGGAGGATCTCCAATCCGGCCCCTTCCAGGAATCCCGCGATGGTGGCCTTGCCGCGGGGTGTGACGGCCATCCCGCCTTCCGCGTACAAGGAGGTCAGGAGTTCCACGGTGCGCCGGTCGCCGTCGTAGTCGTAGGTGCCCTGCGAGAAGACCACATGGCTGCCGCACGGCAGCTCTTCGACCAGCCGCTCGATGATTCCGGCCGGGTCGTCCTCGTCCTCGACGAAGAGAAAGACCGAGGCGAGGAGCAGTGCGACCGGCTGGTCGAAGTCGATGGTCCCCCGCACGACCGGGGAGCGCAGGATCGACTCGGGCTCGCGCACATCGGCCGTGAGGCAGCCGACGCGGTCGTCTCCTTCCCAGCGGGCCGACAGGCTTGCCATGGCCGCCTCGTCCCGATCGACGTAGACGACCCTGGAGACCGGGTCGATGGCCTGCGCCACCTCGTGGACGTTCGGCGCGTGGTCCGGCCCGGAGCCGATGTCCAGGAACTGCCGGATGCCGTAGTGCTCGGCGACGGTGCGCACCGCTCGCAGCACGAAGAGACGCTGATTACGGGCGATGAGCCCGACGTTGGGCACTCGCCGCTGTATCCGTTCGGCCAGCGTCAGCCCCCGGTCCGCGCCGCCTTCCCGCTCCGGGCCGCCTTCCCCGTCGTCCAGGAAGTGCGCGTACAGCCGCGCCTCATGCGTGGCGGCTCGGGTGTCACGAGAAGTCATACGGCTCTCCAGGGGTGTCGTCCTCTTCGGCACCGCGGACACGTCAGCGGTGCCGAAACGGTCGGCACGATCCTGCCCGTGACCCGACGGACTCAGAGCTCGCTTTCGAGCCCGCCGACCGTTGACTTTCCCGGCAGGAAAGTGGGACCGTTACTTTCCTAACAGGAAAGTGAGGTCCCGTCATGGACAACATCACCCCGGAGCAGGCCCGCGCCGCTCTTGAGGCGGCCGACCGCGCGCGGCTGCTGGTGGCCGGGGAAGTCGGTCTGCCCCGTGGCTACTGGTGGGCGATGGCGGGCGGCTGGCTCCTGCTGGGGGTGCTGGGCACCGTGCTGCCGCCCTGGCCGGCCGGGATCGCGACCGCGGGTTTCGGCGTGGGCCACTCGGTGCTCGCGTCGCGCCTGCTCGACGGGCGCCGACGCACTGATCGGCTGCAGGTGAGCGCGGCGGTCGCCGGGCGGCGCGTCTCCCTGGTCGTGATCGGCATGCTGCTCGGGCTCGTCGGGGCCACCGTCCTCGCGGCGCTGGCGCTCCACGCCGACGGCGCCGGCCATGCCGGCATCTGGGCGGCGGTGATGGTCGCGGCGATCGTCGGGTTCGGTGGTCCGGAGATCCTGCGCGTGCTGCGCCGGTGGGCGCGGGCATGACGGAGGCACGATTCGACGAGCTGATCCACCCCATCACCCGCCTCTCCCTGGTCGCGACCCTGGCCGCGGCCGACTGGGCGGAGTTCGCCTTCCTCAAGGACCGGCTCCAGTTGTCCGACTCGGCGCTGTCCAAACAGCTCACGACGCTCGAAGAAGCCGGGTACGTCACCACGGAACGCCGCCTCAGCGGCGGCCGCCGAAAGGTACGCGCCCGGCTCACCAGCGCCGGCCGGGATGCCTTCAACGGCCACATCGCGGCCCTGCAAGCAGTCGTGGCGGACGCAGCGGCGCCACCCGAAGAGCCTCCGGCGTGAACTCCACCTGATCCAGCGGGCGGCCAGTTCGGTGCTCGGTCACGTAGTCGCGCAGGTCGTCACGGACGGCGTCGGGGTCCCGCTGCGGCGCGCAGGGTTTGCCCTGCGCGCCGCCCGCCACGCGCTGCCGGGGAGGGGCGCCGACGCCGTGTGACGCAGGTCGCATCCCGGGGTGTCACGTCTGCCGCCGGTGTCTTGTCCCATGGGCATGACTGACACCAGGAACGTGCTGCTGGCAGGGGCGAGCGGGGTGCTGGGGCGCCACGCCGCCCAGGCGCTCACCCGCTCCGGCTACACCGTGCTCGGCCTCGGCCGCGGCGCCGGGGCCGACATCACCGCTGATCTGATGGACCGCGACGGGTTGCTGCGGGCCGTGGACGGTCTCGAGGTGGACACCGTCGTGCACGCGGCCACCGCGCTGCGCAGGCCCCCGATGCGGCACAAGGACATGTACGCCACCGACGACCTGCGCGTCATCGGCACCCGCAACCTCATGGAGGCCGCCCGGGTGGTCGGGGCGCGGCGGGTCATCGCGGAGTCCATGGTGTTCGGGTACGGCTACCGCGACTTCGGCGACCGGGTGGTCACCGAGGACGCCGCCTTCGGGCCGGCCGGCGACAAGGCGGTCGAACGGCACCTGGAGGGCATGCGCGAGAAGGAGCGCATGATCCTGGGAGACGGCGGCATCGAGGGGATCTCCCTCCGCTTCGGGCTGTTCTACGGCGTCGGCGGCACCGAGGCGATGGTCGATCTCCTCCGGAAGAGGAAGCTTCCGTCGGTCGCCGACCACGGCCGTGTGCTGCCGTGGGTCAACCTCGTGGACGCGGGCGCGGCGGTGGCGCTGGCGGTCGAGGGCGGGCGCCCCGGGGAGGCGTACAACATCGTGGACGACGCGCCGATGGGCTTCGGGACCCATGTCGAAACGGTCGCCGCGGTCTTCGGCACCCCGAAGCCGATGCGCGCACCGGCCTGGCTGATGCGGCCGATGTCCTACGCGCACCGCATGGCGACCACCAGCATGCGGGTCTCCAATGCCAAGGCGAAGGCCGAGCTGGACTGGCGGCCGCGGTACGCGGACTGCCGCGCGGGCCTGACCGCTCTTGCCGCTGCTTGATCGCCGATGGAACGGTGAGGGGCATGACCGACGCCTTCGAGGAGCACCGGCGGCTGCTGTTCGGAACCGCCTACCGCATGCTGGGCAGCGTCGCCGACGCCGAGGACATCGTCCAGGACGCCTGGCTCACCTGGCACCAGGCGGACCAGGACGCCGTCGAACACCCCAAGGCGTATCTGGTGCGCACGGTCACCAACCTGAGCATCAACCGGCTCACCTCGGCGAAGGCCCGCCGCGAGGCGTACGTCGGGCCGTGGCTGCCCGAGCCGGTCCTCACCTCCCCCGATGTCGCAGAGGAGGCCGAGTTGGCGGACACGGTGTCGTTGGCGATGCTCGTGGTCCTGGAGACGCTGACGCCGACCGAGCGCGCGGTGTTCATGCTGCGCGAGGTGTTCGGCTACTCCTACGCCGAGATCGCCGAGGTGGTCGGCAAGTCCGAGGTGGCGGTGCGCCAGCAGGCACACCGCGCGCGCGAACACGTGCAGGCGCGCCGTCCGCGCTTCACCACGGACACGGCCGAACAGCGCGCCATCGCGGAGAAGTTCCGGCTCGCGTGCGCGGGGGGCGACCTCGGCGAGGTCCTTTCACTCCTGGCCCCCGACGTCACGTCGTGGTCGGACGGCGGCGGCGTCGTCACCGCCGCCCGCCGCCCGCTGTACGGACCCGACCACGTCGCCCGCTGGTTCCTCGGCGTGCTGGCCAAACCCGAGTCGCGGGGCGTCGAGATGCGCCACGCCGACATCAACGGCGAGCCCGGCCTGCTGTTCGTGCTGGGCGGCGTCAACGTCGGCGCGCTCACTCTCGAATCCGCCGGCGGGCGGATCAGCGCCATCCGGCTCGTCATCAACCCGCACAAGCTGCGCGGGATTCAGCCCCAGGCCGGGCGGTCGGTGCCCCACAGGGTGGGCGGGCTGGACCAGTCGCGGGGAGAGCCGGCGTAGCCGAGGGGCGGGAGGGCGTAGCGCAGGCGGCCGTACGGGGCGGGGCGCTCGGTCAGCCAGGGGGTGGGGTCGTAGGTCTCGCCGCCGGGCGGGGTGACGGGGGTGATGCCGCGCATGAGCCAGGCGGCCGTGGCGGAGAGGGAGAGGCGCAGGTGGCGGCCGCCCCCGGTCTCCTGGCGTTCGGTCAGGGCGCGCAGGACCGCCGCGGCGAGGAGATAGCCCGTGCCGTGGTCGAGGGCCTGCGCGGGCAGCACGCCGGGGTGGCCGTCGGGGGCGGCTTCGAGGGTGGCGATGCCGCTCGCGGCCTGCACGATGCTGTCGAACCCGCGCCGGCCGGCCCAGGGCCCGGACCAGCCCCAGGCGGACACCTGGGCGACGACGAGCCCGGGACGGCGTTCGAGGAGGGCGTCGGGGGCGAGGCCGAGCCGCTCGAGGGCGCCGGGGCGGTAGCCGGTGACCACGGCGTCGGCGTGGGCGAGGAGTTCTTCGAAGGTCTGCCGGTCCCGGGGGTCGGCGAGGTCCAGCCGGGTGGATCGCTTGCCGAAGCCGGTGTCGGCGTGGGCGTCCGGGTCCTCCGGGAGGTGCGGGGAGTCGACGCGCAGGACGTCCGCGCCCAGCAGCGCCAGGGAGCGGGTGGCCACCGGCCCGGCGGTGACCCGGGTCAGGTCGAGGATCCGTACGCCGCTCGCGGGGAGGGGCGCGGGCGGCAGGGGGCGGGGGGCGGCGTCGCCGATGTGCCGGGACTCGATCAGGGCGGGTTCGGCTCCGGGGGTGGTCTTCGGGGGTGGCCCGACGGCCACGGCCAGGCCGCCCGCCGCGTAGACCGTCTCCTGGACCCACTGGGCCGGGCGGGTCGCCAGCTCCTCGGCGAGGCGCTTGACGAGGACGTCCTCCCCGCCCCGGTCGACGATGCCGAGGGCGGCCAGGAGGCGGGCGCGGTGGTGGGGGTAGTTGGCGTGGGTGCGCACCCAGCCGTCGGCAGCGCGCCAGAAGCCGGACAGCGGCGCGAAGTTCGTCGGCTTCCGGCCGTCGATCCGCAGGTGCCGCTCGCTCACGAAGGCCGTGGCGACCGCGGCCTCCGCCACCCGTACGGCGGGGACCGGTCCGCCGGACCGCCGCGCCGCCAGTTCGGCGGCGGCGAGCGAGCACGCGGCCACGGTGGCGCGGGCCAGCTGCCGCACCGGCAGGCGGGCGGGCAGCGCCCCCTCGGCCGGGAGGTACGACACCTCGTCCAGCAGTTCCGCGGCGCCGCCCAGGGCGTTCCACGCGTGAGCGGTCGCGGCGTCGGCGGGGGTGGCGGCGTCCATGGCGGTGGCGGCGTCGGCGTCGGTGGCGGCGTCCGTGTCGGCCTCTATTGGGTGCGTCATGCAGTCATTGTGCGGGGCACCGCAAGACGCACCGCAAGACACACCGCAAGAGCGCGCCCGGCCGCCCCTGCTCCGCCCCTACTCCGCCCCGAAGTCCAGCAGCACCTTGCAGGAGCGGCCGCGGTCGGCGGCCAGGGCGAAGGCGTCGGCCGCCTCCCGTACCGGCCGGACCGCGCTGATCAGCGACTCCAGGGACGGCTCGGCGGCCAGCAGCCGCAGGGCGTCGTCGAACTCCGCGTGGAAGCGGAACGCCCCGCGAAGCTCGATCTCCCGGCTGACCAGCAGGTTCCCCGCGAACGGGCTCTCCCCGGGCGGCAGCATGCCCAGCTGGACGACGACGCCGCCGCGCCGGATCCGCCGCAGACAGGTGTCCAGGCCGGCCGCCACGCCGGAGGCCTCGATCGCCACGTCCACCTCGTCGGCCGGCCAGTTCGGGTCGGCCGGGTCGTCGGCCCGTACGACGGCGGTGGCGCCGGCCGAGGCCGCGAACTCCAGGGCGCGCGGCAGCAGATCGGTCACGGTGATCTTCGCCGCGCCCGCCGCGCGGGCGGCTGCCACCACCAGGCAGCCGATCGGCCCGGCGCCCGTGACCAGCACATGACGGCCCGTGAGGTCCCCGGCCCGCCGTACCGCGTGGAGGCCGACCGAGAGCGGCTCCGCGAGCGCGGCGCGGCGCAGGTCGAGGCCCTCGGGCAGGGGCCGCAGCTGCGCCGCCGGGACGGCGATACGGGCCGCGAAGCCGCCCTGGACGTGCGGGGTCCGCGCGGCGCTGCCCAGATAGCGGGTGTCGCGGCAGACGTTGGCCCGGCCGTCCGCGCACTCGGGGCACTCCCCGCAGGGCGTGGCCGGGTGGACGGCGACGGGCGTGCCGGGCGCGGGTCCGCCCGCGCCCTCGCCGTATCCGACGACCGTGCCGACGACCTCGTGGCCGAGCACCATCGGCTCGGTCAGGCGGAAGTCGCCGACCCCGCCATGCCGGTGGTAGTGCAGATCGGATCCGCAGATGCCGCCGTAGCGGACCGCGACGACGGCCTGCCCGGGAGCCGGGCTCGGCTCGGGGAGGTCATCGACCCGCAGATCGCCCTGTCCATGGATCACACAGCCCAGCACCATTCGCTCCACCCACACCCTCTCCGTGTCCCATGAATTGCCGCGTCCCGGAATCGCCTCGTCCCGGAATCGCCGTGCTCAGAGCCTCAGCGCCTCGATCCTCAGAGCACGCTCGTCATGCCGCCGTCCACGTACAGGACCTGACCGCTCACGAAGTCCGCCGCCGGGGACGCGAGATACAGCAGCGCCCCGACCAGATCCTCGGCCCGCCCCCAGCGGCCCGCCGGGGTCCGCCCGCGCACCCACGCGCTGAACTTCTCGTCCTCGACGAGCGGCCGGGTCAGCTCCGTCTCGATGTAGCCGGGGCCCAGTCCGTTGACCTGGATCCCGTACGGGCCCCAGTCGGCGCACATGCCCTTGGTGAGCATCTTGAGCGCGCCCTTGGTCGCCGCGTAGGGGGCGATGCCGGGGCGCGCCACCTCGCTCTGCAGCGAGCAGATGTTGACGATCTTGCCGTGTCCGCGCTCGGTCATCCGCCGGGCGGCCTCCCGGCCCACCAGGAAGGCGCTGGTGAGGTTGGTGTCCAGGATCCGGTGCCAGTCGGCGTCGGTGAACTCCAGCAGCGGGGCGCGGTTCTGCATGCCCGCGTTGTTGACCAGGATGTCGAGCGGGCCGACCCGCTCCTCGACCTCGGCGATCCCGGCGGCGACGGAGGGCCCGTCGGTCACGTCGAAGGCGGCGGTGTGGACGGCCGCGGTGTGGACTGCCGCGGGTCCGGCCTGCGCCGCGGCGGCCTCGGTGAGTTCGGCCGCCGCGGCCTTCAGCCGCTCCGGGTCGCGGCCGTTGAGGACCACCGTGCAGCCGGCCTCCAGCAGGCCGCGGGCGAGGGCGTGGCCGATGCCCCGGCTGGAGCCGGTGACGAGGGCGGTGCGGCCGGCGATGTCGAAGAGCGGATGTGTCGTCATGGCGTACGTGTCCCGATGGCTAGGTGCGCTGGGTGAGCTAGGGGCGCCAGGTGAGCTAGATGACCAGCGAGAGCAGCAGGACGAAGCCGATCGAGACGACGGAGATGATGGTCTCCATCACCGACCAGGTCCGCACGGTCTGCCCGACGCTCATCCCGAAGTACTCCTTGACCAGCCAGAACCCGGCGTCGTTGACATGGCTGAAGAACAGCGACCCGGCGCCGATGGCGAGGACGAGCAGCGCGGTGTGCGTGGTGCTCATGTCGGCCGCGAGCGGGGCCATCAGGCCGGCGGCGGAGATCGTGGCGACGGTCGCCGAGCCGGTCGCCAGCCGGATGCCGACCGCGATCAGCCAGGCGAGCAGCAGCGCGGAGACGTTCCAGTCCTTGGAGAAGTCCATGATCATCTGACCGACGCCGATGTCGATCAGCGTCTGCTTGAAGCCGCCGCCCGCGCCGACTATCAGCAGGATCCCGGCGATGGGGGCGAGCGAGGTCTCGACGGTGGACGAGAGCCGCTCCTTGGCGAAGCCCGCCGCCCGGCCGAGGGTGAACATGCCGACGACGACGGCCGCCAGCAGCGCGATCAGCGGCGAGCCGACGACGTCCGCGACCCGCTGGACGCCGTTGGCCGGGTCGTCCACGACGATGTCGACGAGCGCCTTGCCGAGCATCAGCACGACGGGCAGCAGCACCGTGGCCACGGTGACCCCGAACCCGGGGCGGCGCTCCAGCTCCTCGGAGGGGCGGGCCGGTATGAGCCGGTCCGGCGGTGTGACGTCCACCCAGCGGGAGGCGACGCGCGAGAAGAGCGGCCCGGCGATCACGACGGTGGGCAGCGCGACCAGCACGCCGAGCGCCAGGGTGACGCCCAGGTTGGCCTTGACCGCGTCGATCGCGGCGAGCGGGCCGGGGTGCGGCGGCACCAGACCGTGCATGACGGACAGGCCGGCCAGGGCCGGGATGCCGATGCGCATCAGCGAGTAGTTGCCGCGCTTGGCGACCAGCAGCACGACCGGGATCAGCAGCACCATGCCGACCTCGAAGAAGAGCGGAAGCCCGATGATCCCCGCGATCAGCGCCATCGCCCACGGCATGGTGCGGTCGCTCGCCTTCGCGAGGATCGTGTCGACGATCTGGTCGGCGCCCCCGGAGTCGGCCAGGAGCTTGCCGAGGATGGCGCCGAGCGCGATCAGCACGCCGACGCCCGCGACCGTGCTGCCGAGCCCGGCCGTGAAGCTGGCGATTGTCTTGTCCAGCGGCGCGGCTGCGGCGGCGCCGAGGGCCAGGGAGCCGATGGTCAGCGACAGGAAGGCATGCAGCTTGAACTTGGTGATGAGAAGGACGATGACGGCGATGCCGACGAGGACGGCGATGCCCAGCTGTGCGTGACCGGCCGACGTGATCGGGTCGGCGGTGTCCGCTGCCAGCATCTCGACGCTGAGTCTGGTCACGGAGTGGCTTCCTTACGTGCGTAGCGTGCGTGCGTACCGGCTACCGGGCCCGGGCCCGCCGCAGCGCGGCGACGGCCTGCTCGGTGATGGCCTCGGGCTTGGGGGTGATGTCCACCGCCACGCCGTTCTCGTCCGGCTGCAGCGGCTCCAGGGTGGCGAACTGCGAATCGAGCAGACCGCGCTTGAAGAAGTGGCCCTTGCGGGCCTCCAGCCGCTCGGCGATCTGCTCGCGATCACCGGTGAGGTGGAGGAAGAAGAGGTCGGGGGCGGCCGCGCGGAGCCGGTCGCGGTAGGCGCGCTTGAGCGCGGAGCAGCTGACGACCCCGCCGCCCGCGCGGTGCTCATGGGCCCACACGCCTATGGCGTCCAGCCACGGCCGGCGGTCGTCGTCGTCGAGCGGGGTGCCGGCCGACATCTTGGCGATGTTGGCCGGGGGGTGGAAGTCGTCGGCCTCGGCGTACGGGACGCCGAGCTCGGCTGCCAGCAGCTCGCCGATCGTGGACTTGCCCGTACCGGACACTCCCATGACGACGACAACCTGGGGGGTCTGCATCGATACCTCGCTGTCTGCTCCGGCGCTGTCTTCTTCGACACGGCCTCGACCTCGGCGCCGCGGCACACTCAACCCCACAGGTACGACGTATTCAAGAGCCTGTGACTTAAAAGTCATACTTATTTGGTTCACTGCCGGGCACGTAGGCTGAGCCCATGGACAACCAGGGGCGGGGACTGCACGCACGCGTGCTGGCATCCCTCGGGCCCGCGATCACAGCGGGCGACTACCCGCCGGGCACGGTTTTGCGCACGGACGAGCTGGAGAAGCGCTTCGACGTCTCCCGCACCGTCGTCCGGGAGGTGGTGCGCGTGCTGGAGTCCATGCACCTCGTGGAGTCCCGCCGCCGGGTCGGGGTCACGGTGCGGCCCGCCGAGGAGTGGGACGTCTTCGACCCGCAGGTCATCCGCTGGCGGCTGGCGGGCGCCGACCGGCCGCGCCAGCTGCGCTCACTGACCGCGCTGCGCTCCGCCATCGAACCGGCCGCCGCCGCCCTGGCCGCCGAGCACGCCACGCCCGAGCAGTGCGCCGAACTCACCGAGCACGCCCTCAACATGGTGGCCACCTCGCGCGGCCAGCAGCTCGCCGCCTACCTGGTCCACGACATCGCGTTCCACCGGGTGATCCTCAGGGCCTCGGGCAACGAGATGTTCGCGCGGCTCGGCGACGTGGTCGCGGAGGTGCTCACGGGCCGCACCGAGCACCAGGTGATGTTCAGCGACCCCGACCCGGAGGCGGTCACGCTGCACGTGCGGGTCGCCGAGGCCGTACGGGCGCGGGACGCGGCCCGGGCGGAGGCGTGCACCCGGGAGATCACCGTCGGCGCACTGCGGGAGCTGGACATCCTGGCGCCGTAGCCGACTTGTGGCGCCGTAGCCGACGACTTGTGGTGAGTATGAGACGGCGACACGCCCAAGCGACGGCGTGTCGCCGTCTCGTACTCACCGCGAAGTCACCGGTGCGCCCCGGCCGGCCAGCGCTCGTACCACCGCTGGTCGGCCTCCAGCTGCGCGGCGAGCGAGATCAGCCGCGGTTCGCTGTTGGCCGGGCCGAGCAGCTGGGCGCCCAGCGGGAGCGTGCCCTCCTCGTCGGCGAATCCCATGGGGACGTTCACGCCCGGCCACCCCAGGACGTTCCACGGCCAGGCGTAGGGGCAGGCCGCGATCACCGCCCGGTCGGTGTGCCAGCCGTTCAACTCGGCCATGGCCCCGATGCGCAGCGGCGGGGTCGCGGTCGTCGGGGACAGCACCACGTCGAACCCCTCGCGCGAGAAGATCTCCCCGACCCGGCGCCGCAGCGGCCCCTCGGCGGCCCGGGCCAGCCGCAGCGGCCCGCCGCCCAGGAGCCGGCCGTGCCGGACGGCGGTGAGGGTGCGTACGTCGAGCAGGGTGCGGTCCGGGACGTGGGCGGACCACTCCCACAGGCCCGCCATCGCCCGCGGCAGGAAGGACAGGCCGACCCCGACCCCGTAGCGCGGCTCGGCCTCCGCGACCTCGTGCCCCAGGGCGGTCAGCCGCTCGGCGAGGCGCAGGACGGCGGCCCGGACGACCGGGTCGAGCTGCTTGGGGGTCCCGGTGAAGGCGGGCTTGAGGGAGAGCGCGATACGCAGCCGCCCCGGGTCGCGGCGCACGGCGGACAGCACGTCCACCGGCGGCGGCTGGTGCAGATCGCCCGGGCAGTTGCCGCTCGCGGCGTGCAGCAGCAGGGCCGCGTCCTCGACCGTGCGGGCGAGGGGGCCGTTGCAGGTGATGCCGTGGAACGCCTCGGGGTCCGGCCAGGTGGAGATCCGGCCGCGCTGCGGCTTGATGCCGATCAGATGCGTCCAGGCGGCCGGGATACGGACCGAGCCCGCCCCGTCCGAGCCCAGCGCGGCGGGCACCAGGCCCGCGGCGACGGCGGCCGCGGCCCCTCCGGAGGAGCCGCCCGGCGTGTACTCGGGGTTCCAGGGGTTGCGCGTCAGGCCGAAGGCGGGGCCCTCGGTGAACGGCCACTGCCCCAGCTCGGGGGTGTTCGTCTTGCCCACGACGACGGCCCCGGCCGCCCGCAGCCGCCGCACCGCCTCGCAGTCCTCCGTCTTGGGCGGGAACTCCCCGCAGCACCCGAAGGCGGTCGGCTCGCCCGCCACGTCCGCGTCGTCCTTGACCGCGATGGGCACCCCCAGCAGCGGCAGCCGCCGCCCGGCCGCCAGCAGCCGGTCGGCCTCGTCGGCCTCGCACAGCGCCGCCTCGGCCCGTACCCGGCGGAAGGCGTTGAGGGTCCCCTGGGTCGCGGCGATGCGGTCCAGCGCCCGCTCGACCAGCGCGCGGGAGGACACCTCACCGTCGGCCAGCGCTTTGACCTGCTCACTCAAGCCTTTCGGGATGACGCTGGTCACGGCGGACCTCCTCGACTCGCTTCGCCCGCCCCCGGCGGGGCTGGGACCGGTCACGTGAGTTCGGCCACTCCCCCTTTACCGCACGGGGCGCTTGCGCGCACCCTGGGGCTGGGTGACGGCTGCCTCATGCCGATCATCGCCGAGTGAGAAGGACACCCGCATGACCGACATCGCGGCACGCCGTGTTCGTTTCCGGTTCCGGACCGGCGGACCCTCCGACGACGGGCCGCTGGAGGCCGTCCTCGGCTGGGTGCTGGCCGTCGTCATCGCGATGCTCACCGTCCAGCTCGGGCTGCTGTAGCCACGAGCGCGGGCTCCTCGCGGCCGCGCAGCCGGCGGTCGAAGAACGCCACGAGCGGCGCCCGCGGGCCTTCGGTCCGAGCCGCCGCCGGATCTCCGTCCGGATCGGCGCCACGCCCGTCCAGATCGGCGATCGCCGTGATCCTCGGGTCGTCGTACAGGGGCGCCAGATCCGCCGGGCAGCCCGCGGACCCGCCGAACAGCCCGATCCGGGACAGGTCCAGGACGCCGGGGGCGAGCGACACGAGCTGGTCGAGCGCGAACCGGACGTCCGCCGCCCGGCCCTGCGGGGACCCGGCCGACCGCGCGTCGTCGCCGTGGTCGAGGACCACCACCACATAGCCGTGCGAGGCCAGTTCGTCGGCGAGCCGAGTGCGCTCCGCACGCGCCTCGCCGGCGCCGGGAGAGCAGAGCACCACGGGCCGCGGGCCGCTCGGGTCCAGCGCGGGCGGGGCGTCCTGGTGGGCGGCGGCCCCCGGGGCCCGCTCGTACCGCTCGACCTCACGGGCAGGGTAGCGGACGTCGACCCTCAGCTCGCGGGACGGCTTCGCCGCGCCCCCCGGGGCGGGCCGGTGGCAGTCGGCCAGGTGCACGGAGATCGTGCCGACGGGGTGCGGACCCGTCGGCGCCGCCACGGCCCGTAAGGCGGGGGCGGCGAGCGGGGCGGAGGCGGTCGGTTCGCTGCGGTGCGGCCCACGGCCGACGGTGTAGGTCGTCATGTGTCGAGCATTCCGCGTCCGGCCGCCCACCACCATGTGGGGAGCCCGCCGTCTTCGGGTGGACCTGGGTCCACCTTGCCCGGCGACGCGGGTCCCTCCACCCCACGGGCTCGTCCACTCCACTGCACTCCACTGTATGGTTTAGTGAACTATGGGGCCGCCCCCCGAGACCCTCACCGACCTCCAGGGAGAACCGTGACACTCGACGCAGCGCAATGGCTCGACTCGGCCGCCATCGACCCCGCGGTAGTCGCGCTGCGCCCCGACTACCGCGCGCTCCTCATCACCGCCGAGGGGCTGCGCCCCGGGCCCAGCGACGAGTTCAGCGAGGGCATGCTCGCCGCGGCGGAGTCCACGGCCCGCGAGCTGCTGGGCGACGGGCCCGCGGAGCAGCACCCGCACATCGCCGCCTGGCGGGAGGCGTTCCGCGCCTTCGGGGCGAAGCCGCAGCGCACGCGGCCCAGCGCGGAGGCGCTGCTGCGGCGGGCGCCCGCCGGGCTCCCCCGGGTCGACCGGCTCACCGACATCTACAACGCGATCTCCGTCGCGCATGTCCTGCCGCTCGGCGGCGAGGACCTCGACCACTACGCGGGACCGGCGCGCCTGGTCCGCGCCACCGGTGACGAGACCTTCGAGACCACGGCCGGCGGCGAGGCCGTCGTCGAGCACCCCGCGCCCGGCGAGGTGGTCTGGCGCGACGACGCCGGGGTCACCTGCCGCCGCTGGAACTGGCGCCAGTGCACCCGCACCCGGCTGACCCACACCACCACCCGCGCCATGTTCGTCCTCGACGCGCTCGGCCCCCTGGACGACGCCGCCCTGACGGCCGCCGGGGAGGCGCTCGCCACGGCCCTGACGGACGGCTGCCCGGGCGTACGGATCCACTCGCGCCAGGTCACGGGCGCGTCCGAGGCGGTCGCGGGCTAGGCCCTGTACGTGGTTACGTGGTCCCCGACCCGATCCGGAAAGCAGACCGGAAACCGCCACCCGGTCAGAAGGACTTGGCGGGGACATACGTGCCCCATACGTCCCGCAGCGCGTCGCAGACCTCCCCCAGCGTGGCGCGGGCGGCGAGCGCGTCCTTCATCGGGTAGAGGACGTTGGCCGCCCCCGCCTCGCTCTCGGCGGCCTTCCTCAACGCCGACAGGGCCGTGCTCACCGCACCGCCGTCGCGCTCGGCACGCAGCCTGGCCAGCCGGTCCCGCTGCCGCTCCTCGATGGCCGGGTCCACCCGCAGCGGCTCGTACGGCTCCTCCTCGTCCAGCCGGAAGCGGTTGACGCCGACGACCACCCGCTCGCCCGCTTCCGTCTCCTGGGCGATGCGGTAGGCGTTGCGCTCGATCTCCTCCTTCTGGAAGCCCTGTTCGATGGCGGCCACCGCCCCGCCCAGGTCCTCCACCCGCCGCATCAGATCGACCGCGGCGGCCTCGACGGCGTCCGTCAGCGACTCGACGGCGTACGAGCCGGCGAGCGGGTCGACGGTGGCGGTCACGTCCGTCTCGTGCGCCAGCACCTGCTGGGTGCGCAGCGCGAGGCGGGCGGACTTGTCGGTCGGCAGCGCGATGGCCTCGTCGAAGGCGTTGGTGTGCAGGGACTGGGTGCCGCCGAGGATCGCGGCGAGCCCCTGGACCGCGACCCGCACGAGGTTCAGCTCGGGCTGCTGCGCGGTGAGCTGGACGCCCGCCGTCTGGGTGTGGAAGCGCAGCATCTGCGACTTCGGGTCGCGGGCGCCGAACTCCTCGCGCATGACCCGCGCCCAGATGCGGCGCGCCGCCCGGAACTTGGCGGCCTCCTCCAGGAGGGTCGTCCGGGCGACGAAGAAGAACGACAGGCGGGGCGCGAAGTCGTCGACCGCCATGCCGGCGGCGAGGGCCGTACGGACGTACTCGATGCCGTCGGCCAGCGTGAAGGCGATCTCCTGCGCGGGCGAGGCGCCCGCCTCCGCCATGTGGTAGCCGGAGATGGAGATGGTGTTCCAGCGGGGGATCTCGGCCCTGCAGTACTTGAAGACGTCCGCGACCAGCCGCAGGGAGGGGCCCGGCGGGAAGATGTACGTGCCGCGCGCGATGTACTCCTTGAGCACGTCGTTCTGGATGGTGCCGGTCAGGTCGCGGGCCGCCACGCCCTGCTCCTCGCCGACGAGTTGGTAGAGCAGGAGCAGCAGGGCCGCGGGGGCGTTGATGGTCATGGAGGTCGAGACCCGGTCCAGGGGGATGCCCGCGAACAGCGTCCGCATGTCCTCGATCGAGTCGATGGCGACGCCGACCTTGCCGACCTCGCCGTGCGCGAGGGTGGCGTCGGAGTCGTAGCCCATCTGGGTGGGCAGGTCGAAGGCCACGGACAGGCCCGTGGTGCCGTGCTCGATGAGCCGGCGGTAGCGGGCGTTGGACTCGGCGGCGGTGCCGAACCCCGCGTACTGGCGCACCGTCCAGGGGCGGCCGGTGTACATCGAGGGATAGACGCCCCGCGTGTAGGGGTAGGCCCCCGGCTCGCCCAGGGCCTCCTCCGGGTCCCAGCCGGCCGGGTCACCCGGCCCGTACACCGGCTCGACGGTAAAGCCCGACTCCGACTCGCGCGCCATGGGTTCACGCCTCCTGCCGCTCCGGTGGCCGTGGGTCCTCCTCACAGCATGCGCCGATGTTCGCCGCGCGGCAGCCCCGGGAAGCATGGAAGACGGATAGCGAAAGCGAACAGCGAACGGCGGGCGCCGCCGAGGGGCGGGGACTGGGGGTCGGGGAGATGCACCGGATATCGGTGGCCGGTACGGCGCTCGCCACGGCGGTGCTGGCCACGCTGGTCGCGGGGTGCAGGGAGCAGGGCGTGGCCGGTGCGGGGCACTCCCGCGCGAGGCCCGAGGCGCGGCAGAGCGCGGGCGCGCCCGCCCATGCCGCACCGTCGCCCCGGCCGCACCGGACCTGGCACAAGCCGTCGTACAAGCCGCGCCGCACGCACCGGCCCGTGCCGCCCCGCCGGGCCGCCCCGCCCGCGCCGGCCGCCGTGATCGCCTTCGGCACGAGCGGCGAGCGGGTGCGCGAGCTACAGGCGCGGCTGCGCCGGCTGGGCCTCTTCGACCGCAATCCGACCGGCTATTTCGGCACGGTCACCCGCTCCTCGGTCCAGGCCTACCAGCGCGCCCACGGCCTGTCGGCCACCGGCTCGGTCGACAGCCGCACCTGGAACTCCCTGCGCACCGCCACCAAGCGGCCCACGCGCGACGAGCTGTACCCGCCGACCGCCAACCCGCTCGCCAAGCCCGACCCGCGCTGTATGACGGGGCGGGTGCTGTGCATCAGCAAGACGAGCCGCACCCTCGCCTGGATGATCAACGGCAAGGTGGTCTCGGCGATGGACGTGCGGTTCGGCTCGCAGTACACGCCGACGCGGGAGGGGCTGTTCCAGGTCGACTTCAAGAGCCGCGACCACGTCTCGACGATCTACCACACCCCGATGCCGTACGCGATGTTCTTCAGCGGCGGCCAGGCGGTGCACTACTCGGCGGACTTCGCCGCCCGGGGCTACAGCGGCGCCTCGCACGGCTGCGTCAACGTGCGGGACAAGGGCCGGATCGCCGCGCTCTTCGACCAGGTCCGGACGGGTGACAAGGTCGTGGTCTACAAGTAGGCCCGGCCGGAGGGCAGGCCATGGGGTCATGAGACGGGCCATGGGGCTACGAGAAGGGCGCGGGCAGGGCCGGGGGAACGTGCCCTGCCCGCGCCATGGGCGCGGAGCCGTCGGTACGGGGGGAACCTCGGCTCCCGCGCGGGGCCGATGACCAGTCGGCCTGTTTCTTACAGCGTCACCCTCGAAGAAAATGTCACACCCGGATTCCGGATGCCGTTCCTCGCGGTGTCGCCCGCGGCCGCCGTCGTCGCGGCGGCGGTGGACGCCGCGCCCGTGGCGGTGGGTGCCACGGGGTCGGTGTCGGGGGGCACCCCATCGGTGTCGGGGGTCACCGGGTCCGCGTCGGGGGTCACCGGGTCGGACGGGGGCGGGGGCGGCGGGGGCGCCGGGACACCGTCAGTGCCGGTGCCCCCGTCCTCTTTTCCCGGGCCGGTCCCGTCGTCGCCGTGGCCGCTGTTGCCGGAGTCGCCGCCCTGACCGCCGCTGTTGTCGCCGCTGTTGCTGCCGCTGTTGTCGCCGCTGCGCGGGGTGCCCTCGCTGCCGGCGTCGTCGACGACCGCGGCGCAGTAGCTGTGTATCGCCGTCGGGCTGCCCGCCGCCTTCTCCAGCTTGCGCAGGTCCTTGGCCTCGATGGCCGCGGCGTCGCCGCTCTCCGCGGCCAGGTACTGGCGGCAGACGGTGAGCGCCCAGCCCTTCCCACTGGCACCGGGCGAGCCCTGCGACGCGGAGTCGTCCGCGCCCTTGCCCTTGTCCTTGTCCTTGTCCTCATCGGCGTCCGTGCCCTCGTCCCCGGCCCCGTGGCCCGGGGACGTCCGCGAGCCGTCGCCGCCCCGGGAGACGCCGCCGCCGGAATCGTGGTCGGCCGATCCACCCGTTCCGGGCGGCGTCCGGCTGTCCGGGGAGATCTGGGGCGCGGCCGATCTCTCGCCGGTGGCGCCGCCGGCGGGCATGCTCACCGTGGGCCCTGGCGCACCGTCGTGCCGGCCGAAAGGCAGCACCCCCGCGGCCGTCGCGACCGCGAATCCGCTGAGCGCGCAGCCGGCCAGCGCGGCGACCAGTCCCGCGTGCAGCGGTCGGCGCAGTCGCGCCTGCCCGCCCGGCTCGCCCGACGGTCGCGCCATCCGGAACACCCCATGGGTGTCCGAGCCGCCGCCGGCGCCGAACCGTACGCCCCGGCCGGTCCGCCCCGCCCGCTGCGCGCGCTCGGCCTGCTCGGCCCGCGCCGCGCGGAACGCGGCCACCGCCGCCTCCTCGCCCGGGAGGGACGCCTGGCCGTCGGCCGCGCCGCCCGCCGCCGGGCGGGACGCCTCGGCCACGGCACCGAGCACGGCGGCCAGCCGCTCCGCTTCCTCCCGCGACGGGTCCGACCGGCCGTTTCGCCCGCCGTCGGAGTCGCCGGGTCCTGCCCAGGCCGGCTCCCCACGAAGCAACCGCTCCGCCGCATCGTCATCCAGCCAGCTGTAGCGGTGGTCGTCGGCCATCACATGTCCTTCTGCGTCGGGCCGCCGGAATCCGTCACACCGGCGGACCTCGCGGTCCCTCTGCGTGACTCCCGCTGGAGCGGGATCCCGTCCAGTACCCCTTGGTCGGCCCCGCCCCCCGCGTCCAGCAGATCGGCCAGTCGCCGCAGGCCCCGGTGGGCGGCGGTGCGCACCGCGCCGGGGCGTTTGCCGAGCACCGCGGCCGCGCTCTTGGCGTCGAGCCCGAGGACCACCCGCAACACCACCGCCTCGGCCTGGTCCCGCGGCAGCTGGGCCACGAGCTCGAGGGCGCGGTCGGTGCCGAGCGCCTCCAGCGCCTCGCCCGCCGTGTCCGCCTCGGACGCCCGGCCCTCCAGCTCCGTCTCGTCGCCCCCGATCGCCGGGCGCCGCCCGCGCATGCGTATGTGGTCGAGCGCCCGGTTGCGGGCTATGCGCGCCGCCCAGCCGCGGAAGCGGTCCGCGTCTCCGCTGAACCTGACCAGGTCGCGGGCTATCTGGAGCCAGGCCTCGGAGGCGATGTCCTCCGCGTCACCGTCGCCGACCAGCGTCCGTACGTACCCCAGGAGGCGGGGGTGGACCGCTCGGTACACGGTCCGGAAAGCGGTCTCGTCCCCGTCCTGCGCCGCGCGCACCGCGGCGGTCAGTTCCGCGTCGTCCCCCTGCACGCCCTCTACCTGCCCCACTCGGAGAAACGGAGGTCCAGCGATGCCGAAGCCGAGGCTAGCCGTGGCCATAGGGCGGGTACGGCTGGTCCGCGGGACCGGCGGGACCGGCGGGGCCGGGCGGGCCGTAGGGCGGCGGCGTCCCGTACGGGGCGGCGGGCGCGCCGTACGGAGCAGCGGGCGCGCCGTACGGGGCCGCCCCGCCGGGCTGCGGCGGAAGCGAGGCGCGCTGCTCCTGCATCGCGGTGATCTGCCGGACGAGCAGCAGCGCGAGGATGGCCGCGGCGATGGTGACGAGATACGCGAACATGATCATGGCGAGCCCCGACGCCATGTCGTCGATGTGCCCGTTGAACTCGCTGAGACCTTCGTCGTGTGCCTTCCCGTTGGCCTTCCCGAACTCCACCAGGCCGGCGAGGAACATCACGATGCTGACGATCCACGTCACCCACCACCCGTTGAGCAGGCCGCGCCGTACGTTCTGCGGCCCCTGCGGGGAACTGGCTCGCCAGATGTCGTTCGCGATCTGCTTGGGGAACCACAGTTGGACGACCGGGGTGAACCAGGATCCGGCGGCCCAGCCACTGCCGAACCGGTGCTGCCCGGGCGCGTACACCTCGGCGTTCAGCCGCAGTCGGCGGAACCAGATCGGCCAGACCACGGTGACCGCGATCATGACCGCCGTGGAGAGGTAGAACGTGACCACGGCGAAGTCATCGGCGTCGTTGGCTTCATCAATGGTCTTCCCGGTCACGGTCGCCCCGTCGGCGATGTCCGAATACACGCTGTACTGGCCCGCCCGTCCGACGAACGCCAGAATCAGCGCGGCTACGGTCACTCCGAGGAGCACCACCAGCGCGGTCGACAGCCCGCGTCGCAGGTCCACTCCGCCGGCCGGCATCCCCAGGGGCGGGGCGGACGGGTAGGCGAGCGGCGACGGCGGCGCGGCCGGCATGGGCGCCTGCTGGGGCGGGACATGCGGCTGGGGCTGCGGGGGCGGCGGCTGCTGGAGCTGTTGCTGGTAGGTCCCGCATGCGGCGCAGCGCCCGTCGGGGCCGACGGCCGCTGCTCGGCAGTTCCCACACGGATACATTTTTGGAGTCCCCCTGGAAACGTGGCCCAGTCTCAGCCACGCAAGGAATAAACAACACACCGCGCCCACGGCGCGGACCTGCACGTTACGGGGATCCGCCCGGTCACGTCCAGAGCGGGGCCGGGCCCCGGACACGACCCGGGGTTCCCCGGTTCCCGTCCGGCCTCCCGCCGGGGGAGGTGTGACGCGATCGGGGCGTGCGACGCTGTAGGGAGTACGGGTCCCTCGGGGGCCCGCACCGGACGGCGGCCGGGGCCTCTCCTGTGGGGGGTGGCGGCCCCGGCCGTCCCTCCTCCGGGCCCGGGTCCGCGCGGCTCAGCTCGTCAGCCGGTCGCTGAGCGCGGTGAATTCCTTCCAGCTCAGGGGCGGCTTCCCGGGATCCCACAGCCGCTGCGCGAGCGCCGCGAGCGGCAGCCTGATGCCGTGGGCGACCTGGGCGGGCGTCTGCGCGTCGGGGATGTCGCACCACACCGCGAAGCGGGCGCCCGGCACTCGGGACGGCCCGGTCAGCGTTGCGTCCGGTACGGGCCGGGTGCCGCGGAGCACCGCCGGGGACCACTGCTCGTATATACGTTCGCCGGTCGGGTAGCGGAAGTTGTTCGGCTGCCCCAGTACGTAATAGAGGTACTCGTCGTTGAGGTTGACCACCGTGCGTCCCTCGCGCAGGTACTCGATCGGCGGCCGCGCGCCGCTCTCCCGTCCCGTCCAGTACTCGACCTCGATGCCCCGGTCGGGGGCGACGACGCCGCCGGAGTAGAAGCCGTCGTTCCACGCCTTGGGCCGCTTGCCCAGCTCGCGCGCCACGGCCGCGCGGGCGTTGAGCCAGGCGGTGGCCAGGTCCTGGATGCGCCCCCTGGGCCCGTACGCCAGCCGGGCCGCGGTGGCCAGGGCCGGATAGGTGGCCTCCGGGTTCCGCGACATCAGCGCTCCGTACTCGTCGCCGCCCAGGTGCCAGTACGGGCCGGGGAACAGTGGCGCGAACTCGCGCATCAGGTCGTCCACGATCCGCGCGGCGGCCGGGTTGGAGATGTCCACCGCGCCCCGGAAGGCGAGCCCCTTCCCGGTGCGCAGCTGAAGCGAGGGGTGGGCGCGGATGACGGCGCCGAGGTGGCCGGGCGAGTCGATCTCGGGGATGACGGTGATGTGCAGGCTCCGGGCGAGGCTCACGATCCGGCGCACCTCCCGCTTGGTGAGGTGCCGCGGCGCGACGATCTCCGGGTGGGAGCTGCTCTGGATGCGGAAGGCCTGGTCGTCGGAGAAGTGCAGACCGAGCTGGTTGAGCTTGAGGTCGGCCATCTCACGCAGCCGGGCCTCGATCCACGAGGCCGGGAAGTACTTGCGGGCGATGTCGAGGTTGAGGCCGCGCTGCGGGCGGTCGGGCCGGTCGCGGATGACGCCCTGGGGCAGCCTGCCGCCGGAGCGCAGCGCCTGCCTGACGGTCCGGGTGCCGTAGAAGACGCCGGCGTCGGCGGAGCCGGTGATCCGGGCCCTGCCGTCGCGCACGGTGAGCACGTACGCCTCGCCGCCGCCGCTCTGCCGGGGGTTCAGGGCCAGCTCCAGGTCGCCGCGGCGGGCGGGGCCGGCGCTGACGCGCAGGCCCAGCTCGCGGGCGGTCAGCGCCGCCTCGTCGGCGAGCGGGCCGCGGGGGTCGGCGACGACGCGGCTGCCCGACCCGGGCCGCCAGCCGGGACCGGCCTGTGGGGTGTAGTCCCGCACGGAGGGGATGGTGCGGGGCGCGGCGGAGAGGCCGGTGGGGCTGGCCGGGGGCCGGGGCGCGGTGGTCGTGGGGCGGGGGGTGGTGGGCGTGGGGCGGCCGGTGGTGGTGGCGGTGCCGGTCGGGCGCGGGCTGGACGCGGACGGGTGCCGGCCCTCGCCGCCCTGCTGCTGGCAGCCGGTGACCAGGGCGAGGGCCGCGACGAGGGCGGTGAGCGCGCCGCGTCCGGCCGCCGCCCCGCCGGCCGTACGCCGCGCCGGGCGCCCCGGCCGCCTCAGCCGACTCGGCCGGCCTGGCCGAGTCGGCCGGCCTATATGAGGCAATCCCATGGCACGGGCCCCTTTCTCATGGCGCGGACGTCATGGCGCGGATCTCATGGCGCGGGTCTCATGGCGCGGATCTCATGGCGCGGGTCTCATTGGGCGGCCGTCATGGCGCGGGCCTCATGAGGCGGCCTCCGGTCCCGAGCGCCACGGCGTCCACCGCACGCCACGAAACCACCACCTCCGGGTGAATTTCGCACATCCACCGGACAGTGACTGACCCATATCGTTACCTTGAACTGCCGATCGCACCACTTCAACCCCAGGCACCCCATACCTTCCCGGATCACCCACATCACCCACATCACCCGAGTCACCGTTCGAACCCTTGTACCGCTCGCACCCCTCATTCCCGCCACGCGCGTCCAAGGAGCCCATGCTGTCCAGGCCCAGCGACTCCCCGCGTACCCCGCCCACGCTTCGCCCCTCCCGGCCGCCCGCCCAGCGCGCCCCCGTCGCGCCCGGCCGGATCGGCGCCGCCCGACTCGACCGGCTCAACGCGGCCCCGCCCGGCGCCGCCGAGGACGCGCTGCTCGCCTGCTGCGGCAGCCGCCGCTGGGCGCGGCTGATCGCGGCGCACCGCCCCTATCCGGATCTCGACGCGCTGCTCGCGGCCGGCGACGAGGCCAGCTACGACCTCACCGCCGCCGATCTGGACGAGGCCCTCGCGGGCGAGGCGGTGGTCGGGCGGCTGCCGGCGGCCGACGGGCCGGGGGCGCGGGCCGCGCACACCGCGCTGCGGGCCGCTCACGCCGAGTACCAGCGCCGTTTCGGCCATGTCTTCGTGATCTGCCTGGACGGGCTGCACCCCGCCGAGATGCGGGACCGGGTGCTGGCGGAGATCCACGCCCGGCTGGACAACGAGAAGGACGCCGAGCGGGTACAGGCGGCCGAGGAGCTGCGGCGCATCGCCCGTGGCCGACTCGCCCGGCTGATCGCGGGCCATCCGCAGGTGTCCGGAATCAAGCAGGTGTCCGGAATCAAGGGGTTCCGTCCCGCCTGATCCCGCTCGTTTGTGCCTGATCGATCACACTGGCGCCCCCCGCGCGAGCGAACCGACAACACGTCGCTACGATGGCCAGGGCCGGTGGACCGTACCCGGCCGGGCCCGACCGACAGAAGCCGGCAGGCCCCAATCCCCGTTTCCGGAGGGTTTTCCGTGCCGGCTGGAACGCTGTATCGCGGCCGGGAAGGCATGTGGTCCTGGGTGGCTCACCGAGTCACCGGCGTCCTCATCTTCTTCTTCCTGTTCGTCCATGTCCTGGACACCTCGCTCGTCCGTGTGTCGCCCGAGGCTTATGACGACGTCGTCGCGACATACAAGAATCCGATCGTGAACGTGATGGAGTACGGCCTGGTGGCCGCCATCCTGTTCCACGCCCTCAACGGCCTGCGCGTCATCGCCGTGGACTTCTGGTCGAAGGGCCCGAAGTACCAGCGGCAGATGTTGTGGAGCGTTGTCGGTATCTGGGTGGTGCTGATGGCCGGGGCGTTCTACCCGGTCCTGCAGCACACCCTGCGCGAGCTGTTCGGGAGCTGACGCAGATGTCCGCCGAGACCACCACCCCCGCGAACAACGGCGTCCACCAGTACGACGTGGACCACCCCGCGCCGCTGATCGAGCCGCCGCGGGCCCGCACCCGCAAGACGCCGAAGGCGACTCGCACCAACTTCGAGATGTACGGATGGCTGTTCATGCGGCTGTCCGGCGTCCTGCTGGTCGTGCTCGTCCTGGGCCACCTGCTGATCCAGCTCGTCCTCGACGGCGGCGTCTCCAAGATCGGCTTCGCCTTCGTGGCCGGCCGCTGGGCCTCGCCGTTCTGGCAGGCATGGGACCTGATCATGCTGTGGCTCGCCACGCTGCACGGCGCGAACGGCCTGCGCACGATCATCAACGACTACGCGGAGCGGGACAACACCCGCCTGTGGCTGAAGGCGCTGCTCTACACGGCGGCAGGGTTCACCATCGTGCTCGGCACTCTGGTGATCTTCACCTTCGACCCGAACATCCGCTAGGCCCCGGGGCTGAGGTATCCACTCATGAAGATCCACAAGTACGACACCGTCATCGTCGGCGCCGGCGGCGCCGGGATGCGCGCGGCCATCGAGTCGACGAAGCGCAGCCGCACCGCGGTGCTGACCAAGCTCTACCCGACCCGCTCCCACACCGGCGCCGCCCAGGGCGGCATGGCCGCCGCCCTCGCGAACGTCGAGGAGGACAACTGGGAGTGGCACACCTTCGACACGATCAAGGGCGGCGACTACCTGGTCGACCAGGACGCCGCCGAGATCCTGGCGAAGGAGGCCATCGACTCGGTCCTCGACCTGGAGAAGATGGGCCTGCCGTTCAACCGGACCCCGGACGGCACCATCGACCAGCGCCGCTTCGGCGGCCACAGCCGTAACCACGGCGAGGCCCCGGTCCGCCGGTCCTGCTACGCCTCGGACCGCACCGGCCACATGATCCTCCAGACGCTGTACCAGAACTGCGTCAAGGAGGGCGTGGAGTTCTTCAACGAGTTCTACGTCCTGGACCTGCTGCTCAACGAGGTCGACGGCGTCAAGCGCACCGCGGGTGTGGTGGCGTACGAGCTGGCGACCGGCGAGATCCACGTCTTCCAGGCGAAGGCCGTGGTCTTCGCCTCGGGCGGCTGCGGCAAGTTCTTCAAGGTGACCTCCAACGCCCACACCCTGACCGGTGACGGCCAGGCGGTCGCCTACCGGCGCGGGCTGCCGCTGGAGGACATGGAGTTCTTCCAGTTCCACCCGACCGGCATCTGGCGCATGGGCATCCTGCTCACCGAGGGCGCCCGCGGTGAGGGCGGCATCCTGCGCAACAAGGACGGCGAGCGCTTCATGGAGAAGTACGCGCCGGTCATGAAGGACCTCGCCTCCCGCGACGTGGTCTCCCGCTCCATCTACACCGAGATCCGGGAGGGCCGCGGCTGCGGTCCCGAGGGCGACCACGTCTACCTGGACCTGACCCACCTGCCGCCGGAGCAGCTGGACGCCAAGCTGCCCGACATCACCGAGTTCGCCCGGACGTACCTGGGCATCGAGCCCTACACGGACCCGATCCCGATCCAGCCGACCGCGCACTACACGATGGGCGGCATCCCGACCAACGTCCAGGGCGAGGTGCTGTCCGACAACGACACCGTCGTGCCGGGCCTGTACGCGGCGGGCGAGGTCGCCTGTGTGTCCGTGCACGGCGCCAACCGCCTGGGCACCAACTCGCTCCTCGACATCAACGTCTTCGGCCGCCGGGCGGGCATCGCCGCCGCGGAGTTCGCCGCCGGGAACGACTACGTCGAGCTGCCCGAGGACCCGGCCCAGTTCGTCCAGAGCCAGGTCGAGGGGCTGAGGAACGCCACCGGCAGCGAGCGGGTCGCCGAGGTCCGCAAGGCGCTGCAGGAGACCATGGACAAGAACGTCATGGTCTTCCGGACCGAGCAGACGCTGAAGGAGGCCGTCGAGGAGATCGGCCACCTGCGCGAGCGCTACAAGAACATCAGCGTCCAGGACAAGGGCAAGCGGTTCAACACCGACCTGCTGGAGGCGATCGAGCTGGGCAACCTGCTCGACCTGGCCGAGGTCATGGCCGTCTCCGCCCTGGCCCGCAAGGAGTCGCGCGGCGGCCACTACCGCGAGGACTACCCGAACCGCGACGACGTCAACTTCATGCGCCACACCATGGCGTACCGCGAAGTGGGCGCCGACGGTTCCGAGTCCATCCGCCTCGACTACAAGCCGGTCGTGCAGACCCGCTACCAGCCGATGGAGCGTAAGTACTGATGAGCACCCCGACGCTTGACAAGCCCTCCGAGGCTCCGGAGGCGGCCGCGGCCACCGCTTCGCACCTGATCACGGTCACCTTCCGGATCCGCCGCTTCAACCCGGAGGTCTCCGACCAGTCGTACTGGGAGGACTTCCAGCTCGAGATCGACCCGAAGGAGCGCGTCCTCGACGGGCTCCACAAGATCAAGTGGGATCTGGACGGCACCCTGACCTTCCGCCGCTCCTGCGCCCACGGCATCTGCGGCTCCGACGCCATGCGGATCAACGGCCGCAACCGGCTGGCCTGCAAGACGCTGATCAAGGACATCAACCCTGAGAAGCCCATCACGGTCGAGGCGATAAAGGGCCTCACGGTCCTCAAGGACCTGGTCGTGGACATGGAGCCGTTCTTCCAGGCGTACCGCGATGTGATGCCCTTCCTGATCACGACGGGCAACGAGCCGACCCGCGAGCGCCGGCAGTCCGCCGAGGACCGCGAGCGCTTCGACGACACCACCAAGTGCATCCTGTGCGCCGCGTGCACCTCCTCGTGCCCGGTGTTCTGGAACGACGGCCAGTACTTCGGCCCGGCGGCGATCGTCAACGCGCACCGCTTCATCTTCGACTCGCGTGACGAGGGCGGTGAGCAGCGTCTGGAGATCCTGAACGACAAGGACGGCGTCTGGCGCTGCCGCACCACCTTCAACTGCACCGAGGCCTGCCCGCGCGGCATCGAGGTCACCAAGGCCATCCAGGAGGTGAAGCGCGCGCTGATCACGCGGCGCTTCTGAGCCCCGGGCCGCCCCACCGGGCGCCCTCAGGCACCCACCGAGTGCCCCGCTTCCCCCTGGGAAGCGGGGCACTCGCCGTTGGGGCACTCGCCGTTGGGGCGCTTGTCGTTGCGGCACTTGGTGCTGGGCGGCGGCCGGCTCGCTCCGGGGTGCTCCGGGCCCCGGGCCTCCCACGGGCGGCTATACACCCGGTGTATACGCCGTGTGTATAGTGCTCCGCATGACCGACGCGTACCTACTGCCGATCAAGACCGCGGCGGCCCTGTTCCCCCTCGTCGCGCTGGCCCTGTTCCTGCCGACGGCCGTCGTGCTGTACCGCAGGCACGGCGTCATGTCGCGGGGGCGGACCCTGTCGCTGTACGGCTTCCTGTACTACGCGCTGAGCGCGTTCTGCATGACGGTCGTCCCGCTGCCCCGGCGGTCCCCGGACATGTGCTCCCGCTACGCCGTGGTCGCCGACCCGCAGCTGATCCCGGGCAACACCTTCGGCGACATCTGGAAGGAGGCGCACGGCAAGGTCACCGTCAACGCGCTGGTCCTGCAGAACCCCGCCGTCGCCGGCACCCTCTTCAACCTGCTGCTGCTCCTGCCGCTCGGGGCCTTCCTCCGCTACCACTTCCGCCGCGGGCCGGCGGCCACCGCGGCCCTCGGCTTCGGCGCCTCGCTGTTCTTCGAGCTGACGCAGTGGAGCGGGGTGTGGGGCCTCTACGCGTGCCCGTACCGGCTCTTCGACGTCGACGACCTGATCGTCAACACCTCGGGCGCGCTGCTCGGCTGGGTCCTGGCCGGGCCCGTGACCCGCCGGCTGCCCGCGCTGGAGACGCTGGACGGCCGGGCGCTGGCCCGCCACCCGGTGCCGTTCGGACGGCGGCTGACGGCGCTGGCGCTGGACCTGGTCGGCTACGCGGCGGTGACGGTCCTCGCTGTCGGGGTGAGCCGGGGGCTCGGCGAGGCGGCGGTCCTGCCCCGGGTGCCCGGCCCCTGGGTGCCCGGCGCGGCCTTCGCCGGGTGGTTCGTCGTCCTGCCGTATCTGACGGGGACGACGCCCGGCAAGCGGCTGTTGCTGCTGCGGGTGGTGCCCGCCGGTGGCGGCGCGCTCCCCCTCTGCCGGCTGGCCGTACGGGCCCTGCTGCTCGGCGTGGCCACCCTCCCCTTGCTGGCGGGGCTGTCGGTGGCAGCGGCGGTCCTGTTCGTGGAGCCGTCGCTGCCCGGCCTCGTCGCCACCGCCCGGCAGGCGACCGGCGAGGACGCGGCGTACCTCGCGGCGCTCTATCCGGAGCAGGCGCTCGTCGCGGTGCTGGGCATCACGATGCTCCTGGCGTACGGGTTGCGGACGCTGCGGCACCCCGACGGCCTCGGCCCGCACGAGATCCTGTCGGGACTCCGCAACGAGGCCCTGCCCCACACCCGCGCCCGACGCCCCCACGGAACGGCGCCCGACCCCGCCCCCGTCAGGGCGGCCACCCCGCTGCGGGAGACGCTCACGAGCGTCTGAGCGCGGCGCCGGGCGCCGTTCACTCACCGCCGCGCGGCGATCTCCGTCGCCCGTCGGCGGGCTCGCTCAGGCGCGACCCGCTCAGGCGCGACCCGCTCAGGCGCGGATGGTAAAGCGCGGGTGGCTCAGGCGTTGCCCGCTCAGGCGCGGGTCGCTCAGGCGCGGGTCGCGGCCAGCTCGACCACGGTGACGTCCGGCGGCGCCCCCACACGTACCGGCGGGCCCCAGGCGCCCGCGCCGCGCGTGACGTAGAGCTGGGTGTCGCCGTAGCTGTCGAGCCCGGCGGCGGTCGGGTTCGCGAGTTCGGCGACGTAGTTGCCCGGCCACATCTGCCCGCCGTGGGTGTGCCCGGACAGCTGCAGGTCCACGCCGTGGTCCACCGCGTCATGGATCACCACCGGCTGGTGGGCGAGCAGCACGCAGGCGCGCGCCGGGTCGCGGTCGCCGAGCGCCGCCTCGAAGTCCGGGCCGTGGCCCTCGTCCTCGCCCGCGACGTCGTTGACCCCCGCGAGGTCGAAACCGCCCAGCTCGGCGCGCTCGTTCTCCAGCGGCCGCAGCCCGAGCTCGCGCACGTGGTCGACCCACTCCCGGGCGCCGGAGTAGTACTCGTGGTTGCCGGTGACGAAGTACGACCCGTGGCGGGCCCGCAGCGCGCGCAGCGGCTCGGCGGCGGGACCGAGGTCCTCGACACTGCCATCGACGAGGTCGCCGACGACGGCGATCAGGTCGGGGCTGGTGCGGTTGATCGTCTCCACGACCCGCCGGGTGTGCGCGCGGCCCAGGATCGGCCCCAGGTGGATGTCGCTGACCACGGCGATCCGGAACCCGTGCGCCCGGCGCGGCAGCTTGGCCAGCGGCACGGTGACCCGCTTCAGGCGGGGGCCGCGCATCACGGTGTACGTCCCGTACCCCACGGTGCCCGCCGCCACGGCGGCCGCCCCGACGGCCACGGTCCGCGCGACGAACAGCCGGCGGGAGGGGGGTGCGGGGGCGGCGTCGGCGGCATCGGCGGTGACGGTGGCCGGGGGCTCGGGCTCGCCGGCCGGGTCGGGCTTGCTCGCGTCGCCGACCGGGTGGGTCTTGCTCGCGTCGCCGCCCCTGTCCGCGTCATCGGCCTCGTTCAGCGTGCCCACGGCCACCGGCGTCCGCTCGGCGGGGACGCCGGCCGGGCGGGCGGCGGTGACGGGCGGCGCGAGCCGGGCCGCGTCGCGCCGCTCCAGCCAGCGGCGCAGCAGCGGCCGTATCGCCTCACCCGCCAGCAGGGCGAGCGTCAGATACAGCACCAGCGCCAGCCACAGATACCCCGGCCAGGCCAGGGCGCGCTGCACGGCGAAGGGCGCTCCGGCCCGCCCGGAGACCAGCGCCCCGACGCTGATCAGCGGCAGGACAACGGCGGCCACCGCCCCGGCGCGCCGGGCCCGCCCGCCCCGCGCCGTCGTGTCGCGGACCAGCCGCCGCCACAGATACCAGTGGACGCCGGCCAGCAGGCCGACGACGGCGAGCGCCACGAGGGCGTACAGCACGACCACTTCAGGTCCTCCCGTTTCGCGCCTCGAAGGCGCCCGTCACACCCCTACCGCTCCGTGGCCGCGCCCTCCCCGGACGCGGCCTCGCGGCGCAGGGCACGCAGCCCGCGCAACCCGATCACGCCGATCCCCGTCCCCAAGAGAAACGAGGTGATCGCGAGCAGCAGATGCACCCAAAAGTACGCGGTGGGATCTCCGGAGTCGTCGAAAGCGAGTCCGCTGCCGTCCTTCCACAAGTTCTTGACAAAGGTGATCCAGATGGCCCAGCTCCAGACCCCGAAGGCGAGCAGGAACCAGGAAATGGGGCGGCTGAGCTTCATGGTGTCCAGTATGAGCACGCCTACCGGGCGAACCTCCGGCGGGTACGCCCCTCGTAAGGCCGTGGCAATGTCGCCCGGGGGTTCGAAGGCCGGTACGTTCACAGGCGTGCCGATGATCTCCTCCTCCGCCCCGAAGCGGGGCTCCGCCGCATCGCTGACCACCGCCGCCGCCCTCCTGCTGTCCGCCCTGCTGGCCGCCGCCCCGGCCCACGCCGCCCCGGCCGACCGCTCCGACGACAAGGACACCGCCAAGCCGCCCGCCCAGATGTCCGTGGTGGGCGGCAAGCGGCTCGGCCGTCCGGGCACGCAGGTCTCGCTGAAGGAGGGCGCGCCCGCGCTGCCCAAGGGACTGAGCGGACGCTCCTGGCTGGTGGCCGACGCCGAGTCCGGGGATGTGCTCGCCGCGCACAACGCCCACTGGAAGCTGCCGCCCGCGTCCACGCTGAAGATGCTCTTCGCGGACACGGTGCTGCCCAAGCTGCCCAAGGACCGCGAGCACAAGGTGGCGCTCTCCGACCTGGAGGGCATGGGGGCGGGCAGCAGCCTGGTCGGGGTGAAGGAGAACCTCACCTACACGGTGCACGACCTGTGGCTCGGCGTCTTCCTGCGCTCGGGCAACGACGCGGTGCACGTGCTGTCCGCGATGAACGGGGGCAAGGCGAAGACGGTGCAGGAGATGCAGGCGCACGCCGAGCAGCTCAACGCGCTCGACACGCATGTCGTCACCCCGGACGGTTACGACGAGAAGGGCCAGGTCAGCAGCGCGTACGACCTCACCCTGTTCGCCCGTTCGGGGCTGCAGAAGGCGGACTTCCGGGAGTACTGCTCGACGGCGACCGCCCAGTTCCCCGGGGAGTACAAGAAGGACAAGAAGGGCCGCAAGAAGCGCGAGAGCTTCGCGATCCAGAACACGAACCGCCTGCTGACCGGTTTCCAGGTGCCGCAGTACAAGGGCATCGCCGGGGTGAAGAACGGCTACACGACGAACGCGGGCTCCACCTTCACCGGCGTCGCGCAGCGCGGTGACCGGGTGCTGCTGGTCACCGTGATGAACCCGCAGAAGCAGGCGGCCAGCGAGGTCTACAAGGAGACCGCGAAGCTCTTCGACTGGGGCTTCGAGGCGGCCGACTCGGTGGAGCCGGTGGGCGCGCTGGTCCGGCCGGGCCCGAAGGGCCTCGCGAGCGGGCCGGGGGTGGAGCACGCCGGGCAGAACTCCCGCAAGCACGCCCAGGCGGCCGTCTCGGCGGGCGACGGCGGCTCGGGCGGGAGGTGGACGGCGGTCGGGCTCACCGGCGGCTCCCTGGTGCTGCTGGCCGCCGTGGCGTACGCGGTGCACCGCCGGTGGCCACTGCCGGAGCTGGTGCGTCGCCGGTCGCGCGGCTGAGGCGCGGCCCCCGGACGCGGCGCGGTACCCGGGGGCCCGCTTCACGAACGCTGTACGGGGGCGGCCGGGGCCGGGGGCGCCCGCTCAGGGGCTCCCCGGCTCGGCCTTCTCCAGCGTCACCGGCTCCGGCTCGGGGGCGGCCTCGGTGGCGGTCCAGGCGGCGCAGAACAGCGTCAGCTTGGCGGTGAAGTTGATCCACAGGAGCAGGGCGATGGGCACCCCGAAGGCCCCGTACATGCTCTTGGCCGCGACGTTCTGGAGGTAGCTGCTCAGCAGCAGCTTCAGCAGCTCGAGGCCGATCGCGCCGATGAGCGCCGCGACGACGACGCTCCGGCGCGGCGGCTCGACGCCGGGCAGGAGGGTCAGGACGTAGCACAGCAGCAGGAAGTCGGCGATGACGGCGGCCGCGAAGGCCGCCACGGTCAGCAGCCAGCCGCCGACCCCGTTCTCGGGGATGCCCAGGTGGCGCGCGGTCCAGCCGGCGGCGGTCGCGGCGAGGGCGGAGACGGCGAAGGACCCGACGGCGACCCCGCCGAGGCCGAGGAGCAAGACGGCGTCCTTGAACTTGCGCCGCACCGGGTTCCCGGGGTCCTCGTCCAGCTCCCACACCGCGCGCAGGCACTCGCGCAGCGAGCCGACCCAGCCGATGCCGGCGAGCAGCAGCAGCGCGCCGGCGACGGCGCCGATCGTCGTGGCGTTCTCGATGAGGCCGCTCAGGTCGAGCTGGCCGGAGATGCCGGGGACCTGCTGGGCGAGCCGCTTCTCCACTTGCTTCATCTGGCCTTCGGTGAGCGTCGCCGCGCCGATCGCCGCTCCCACGGTGACCAGCGGGAAGAAGGCGAGGAAGCTGATGAAGGTGATGGCGGCGGCGAGGCGCGTCCAATGGACGTGCTCCAGCCTCTCGTACGCGCGCCAGGCATGGGTACGCATCAGCCGGACGATCACGGGGCCGATCAACGGGAGCCGGGTCAACCAGTCCATGATCAGCGTCTACCCCCAGGTCGGCGGGTCAGCCGGAACCGGCTCGGCCGACACTCCGCCCGTCACTCTTCTTGGTGACGGGCGGCCCCGGCCACGACCGTGACTACCCGGGCGCGACCGTGACTGTCCGGCCGCGACCGTGACTACAGGGACGGCGCGGGCGGGCGGGAGAGGTTGACCTGACGGGGGACCACCGGGCCGGTGCCCGAGGGGCCCTGACCGCCGCCGAAGGGGTATTCGCGGTCCAGGCGCCAGACCCCGTCCGCGCCCTGCTCGTAGAGCGCGAAGCCGCCGATCGTCCAGGCCGCCCGGAAGTCCTTCAGCTCCGCGTACGCCCGGTCCATGGCCTCCTCGTCGATGCCATGGGCGATCGTGACGTGCGGGTGGTACGGGAACTGCAGCTCACGGGCGCACGGCCCGGAGGCCTCCCGGACCCGCTCCTGGAGCGCGGTGCACTCCTCCACCCCTTCGACGATCTTGACGTAGACGACCGGCGACAGCGGGCGGAAGGTGTCGGTCCCCTCCAGCCGCATCGTGAACGGCCGGCCCTCGGCCGCGACCGTCGCCAGATGGCGCTCGACACCGGGCAGCGCCGAGGAGTCCACCTCGGTGGGCGGCAGCAGGGTGACGTGGGTGGGGATGCCGTGAGCGGCGGGGTCCCCGAAGCCCGCGCGCCGCTGCTGCAGATAGCTGCCGTACGGCTCCGGGACCGCGATCGAAACGCCGAGCGTTACGGTCCCCACTGCGTTCTCCCTCCTGGCCCTCCCGGGCGTTGTTGGGCCTCAGCCGCTGCACCGGTGTCAGTGTGGCGGCTGCGCCGCCTTCGCGGCTAGCTACGTCGGTCCTTCGGCGCACGTGCCCGGGGCCTCCTGCGAAGGGGCCACAGGGCGCGGGCCGGTGGTTCGTCCGGTGCCGGTCAGCGCCGGTCGGAGCCGATGGTCAATGCCGTCAGCGCTTCGCGGGCAGGAAGCCCACCTTGTCGTAGGCCTGGGCCAGCGTCTCGGCCGCGACGGCTCGGGCCTTCTCCGCACCCTTGGCCAGGATTCCGTCCAACGTCCCGGGATCGGCGAGGTATTCCTGGGTGCGCTCGCGGAACGGGGTGACCCACTCGACCAGCACCTCGGCGAGCTCGGTCTTGAGCGCGCCGTAGCCCTTGCCCTCGTACCGGCGCTCCAGATCCGCGATCGGGGTGTCGGTGAGGGTGGAGTAGATGGTCAGCAGATTGCTGACGCCGGGCTTCTTCTCCTCGTCGAAGCGGATCTCGGTCTCGGTGTCGGTCACCGCGCTCTTGATCTTCTTCGCCGAGACCTTGGGCTCGTCCAGCAGGCTGATGATGCCCTTCGGCGTGGACGCCGACTTGCTCATCTTGATCGCCGGGTCCTGGAGGTCGTAGATCTTCCCGGTCTCCTTGACGATGTACGGAGCGGGAACGGTGAAGGTGTCGCCGAAGCGCCCGTTGAAGCGCTCGGCGAGGTCGCGGGTCAGCTCGACGTGCTGGCGCTGGTCCTCGCCGACCGGGACGTGGCTGGCCTGGTAGAGGAGGATGTCGGCGACCTGGAGGATCGGGTAGGTGAAGAGGCCGACGGTCGCCCGGTCCGCGCCCTGCTTGGCCGACTTGTCCTTGAACTGGGTCATCCGGGACGCCTCGCCGAACCCCGTCAGACAGTTCATCACCCAGGCGAGCTGGGCGTGCTCGGGCACATGGCTCTGGATGAAGAGGGTGCAGCGGTCCGGGTCGAGCCCGGAGGCGAGCAGCTGGGCGGCGGCCAGCCGGGTGTTGGCGCGCAGCTCCGCCGGGTCCTGCGGCACGGTGATCGCGTGCAGGTCGACGACCATGTAGAAGGCGTCGTGGGTCTCCTGCAGCGCGACGTACTGCCGGATCGCACCGAGGTAGTTGCCGAGGTGGAACGAACCTGCGGTGGGCTGGATACCGGAGAGCGCACGGGGACGATCGAGGACCATGGCACCCATTCTCTCAGGTGTGGAACCAGTCTCGGTCCGCCGGTGTATGAAAGGTGTGAGGACTGGTGAGGGGGCGCGGGAGGGGGACCTCTCCGTGCGGAAGACGGCAGCGTCGGGAGTGACTGCATCGTCGGCATCGGCAGCGGCGACAGCATCGGCAGCGGCGACGGCTTCGGCGGCGGCGACGGCATCGGCGGCGGCATCGGCTTCGGCGGCGGCGACGGCATCGGCAGTCGAAGCGGAGATCATCGCGCGGGTGCGGTCGGGGGACACCGAGGCGTACGCGGAGCTGATGCGGGCCCACGCCCCGATCGCGCACCGCACGGCCGTGCTGCTCGGCGCGGGCGCCGACGCGGAGGACGTGGTGCAGGACGCCTTCGTGAAGGCGTATCTCGCCCTGGGCGGCTTCCGGGAGGGCGCCGCGTTCCGGCCCTGGCTGCTGCGGATCGTGGCCAACGAGACGAGTAACGCGCTCCGCTCGGCGCGGCGGATGCGCACGGCCGACCGGGAGGCGGCCGCGCTGGGCGGCGCCGAGCCGGCCATACCGGACTGCGCGGACCCGGCGGTCGCGGCCCTGGCCGACGAGCGCCGGGCCGAGCTGCTGGCCGCGCTGGATCAGCTGAGCGAGCCCCAGCGGCGGGTGGTCACCTACCGCTATCTGCTGGATCTGGACGAGGCGGAGACCGCGCAGGCCCTCGGCTGGCCGCGCGGCACGGTGAAGTCCCGGCTCAGCCGTGCCCTGAGGCGGCTGGAGCTGCTGCTCGGGGCGGGCTGGACGGCCGAGGAGGAAGGAAGGCGGGACCGTGGAGGGCAGGGAAGTGGAGGCCACAGGGCCCGGGGCTGCGCCCCGGAGCGGGGGCGGGCGGCTGCCCGCCGAATTGCGGGCGCTCGGGCGCGCGCTGGAGTCGCCCCGGCCGGGCGTGCGGCCGATGGACGACGAGACGCTGGTCGAGCGGGTGATGGCGCGGATAGTACGGGCTTCGGCGGCCACCCCCGCGACCGATCCCGCGACCGATCCCGCGACCGCGACCGCCCGGGAGGCACCGGACCAGGCCGGGCGACACGGGCGGCCGCAGGTCTGGCCGGAGGAGCAGTGGCGGGAGCTGCCCGGCCTGACGGCCGGGCAGGGCCCCGTGGACATCCCCGGGAAGGGCGGCGTCAGTCGGTCGGCAGACCGGGGGCGGGGTAGGCCGCCATCAGCTCGGCCACCTCACCCCTGATCTTGGTGAGCGTCTCCTCGTCACCGCTCCCGGCGGCGACCACGCCCCGGTCGATCCACTCCGCCACGGTGGCCATGTGCTCGGTGCGCAGACCGCGCGAGGTCAGGGAGGGGGTGCCGATCCGAATGCCGGAGGGGTCGAACGGCTTGCGCGGGTCGAACGGCACGGTGTTGTAGTTCACCACGATCCCGGCCCGGTCCAGCGCCTTGGCGGCGACCTTGCCCGGCACGTCCTTGGGCGTGAGGTCCATGAGGATCAGATGGTTGTCGGTCCCGCCGGACACCAGGTCGAAGCCGCGCGCGAGCAGCGCTTCGGCGAGCGCCTGGGCGTTGGCGACCACGGCGTGGGCGTAGTCGCGGAAGGCCGGCTGGGCGGCCTCGTGCAGGGCCACGGCGATCCCCGCCGTGGTCTGGTTGTGCGGGCCGCCCTGCAGCCCGGGGAAGACGGCCTTGTCGATCGCCTTCGCATGGGCCTCGCGCGACATCAGCATCGCGCCGCGCGGGCCGCGCAGCGTCTTGTGGGTGGTCGTGGAGACCACGTCGACATGCGGCACCGGGGAGGGGTGGGCGCCACCCGCGACCAGCCCGGCGATGTGCGCGATATCGGCGACCAGCACCGCGTCCACCTCCCGGGCGATCTCCGCGAAGGCGGCGAAGTCGATGGTCCGGGGCACCGCCGTCCCACCGCAGAAGATCACCTTGGGCCGCTCCTTGCGGGCCAGGTCGCGCACCTCGTCGAAGTCGATCAGCCCGGTGTCCTGACGCACCCCGTACTGCACCCCACGGAACCACTTACCGGTGGCCGAGACCCCCCACCCATGGGTGAGGTGGCCCCCCATGGGCAGCGCCATGCCCATGACCGTGTCACCGGGCTCGGTGAACGCGAGATACACGGCCAGGTTGGCGGGCGACCCGGAGTACGGCTGCACATTGGCGTGCTCGGCACCGAACACGGCCTTCGCGCGGTCCACCGCCAGGGTCTCCACCTGGTCGATGACCTGCTGCCCCTCGTAGTAGCGGCGCCCCGGGTAGCCCTCGCTGTACTTGTTCTGCAGCACGGTCCCGGACGCCTCCAGCACGGCGCTGGACACATAGTTCTCGCTGGGGATCATGCGCAGGGTCTCCGCCTGCAGCGTTTCCTCCGCGCCGACCAGCGCGGCAAGCTCCGGGTCGGCCGCGCTCAGCGCGGGATGAGAGAGGGGCAGGCTCATGGTGTTCCTCCGGGCGATCGGTCAATGAATCCGGTCGTTGTCCCGGGGTGCCCAGGCGGGCGGCACCTCGTGATGACTGCACCGCGCGCCGCTTCCTCGTGGTCGCTTCCACGTTCGCCAGTCACGGCGCGCGCTCACCACTCTAGTCGGGTCGCGGTTTTGCCCCACCCGAGCGTCGGGCATGACGGCGTCCTGCAGGCCGGTTCTACGCTGCCTGCATGATTCGCACTGTGGTCTTCGATGTCGGCGAGACCTTGATCCGAGACGACCGCGGGTGGGGGGCATGGGCTGACTGGCTGGGCATCCCCCGTCACACCCTCTCCGCCCTCGTCGGTGCGGTGGTCGTTCAAGGGCATGACAACGCCGAAGCCCTGCGACTCATCCGACCCGATATCGACATCGCGGCGGAGCGAGCCGCGATGGAGGCCGCCGGGGTCGGTGAGCACCTCGACGAGTCGGACCTCTACCCGGATGTGCGTCCAGCGCTCGCCGCGCTCCGCGAGGCGGGCCTCCGCGTCCTCGTCGCAGGCAACCAGACCGCGCGGGCCGGTGCCCTGCTGCGGGACCTCAAGCTGCCCGCTGATGAGATCGCCACCTCGGAAGAGTGGGGGATCGCCAAACCCGACCCACGCTTCTTCGCCCGCGTCCTGGACCTTGCGGGAACGGCGCCCAGCGAAACCGTGTACGTGGGCGATCACCCCGCGAACGACACGCAACCGGCGAAGGCCGCGGGCCTGCGGGCCGCGCATCTGCGCCGTGGGCCATGGGGCCATCTGTGGTCCGGCAAAGCTGAGGCGGCCGCTGCGGACTGGGAGATCGACTCGCTGCACGACCTCGTGCGACTCGCCGCCGGATGAGGCGAGCAGCCCCGCACATATGGGACAGCTCGCTACCGTTCGGAGTGGACGCACCGAACGGAGCACCAGCATGGCGCTCCGCGCGGCGTAGCGTGGATGAACCATTCGCCTGGTGGGGGTGACCATGCACTACGCGAACGAGACGATCGGCGATCGGGTCGGTCGGCTCCGTGAGCGGCGGGAGCTGACGCAAGAGCAGCTCGCCGAGCACGCGAATGTGTCGGTGGACACCGTGCGGAAGCTTGAGCAGAACCGGCGGTTGACGGCTCGGCTTTCCACGCTGAACCAGCTGGCCCGCGCCCTGGACGTCGAAACGTCCGCACTGGTCGGTCAGCCAACCACCTTTGAAGTGCGCTCTGATGGCGACACGCCCTCCGTGCTCGCCTTGCGCCAGGCGGTTTCACCGCTGTCCGACCTGCTCGGCGAGGACCCCGACACGGAAGACCCACCATCCGTGGGAGCGCTGCGCGCCTCGCTTCGCTCGACCGAAGTCATCCGTCGCGAGGGACGCATGGGTGAAATCGGCGCCCTTCTGCCTCAGCTCATCCGAGACGCGCGTGCCGCGGCCCGCGCCTACCACGGCAGCGACCAAGCAGCCGCCCATGCCGTCCTGGCCGAGGCATACCAGGTGGCGGCGACCACACTCACAGCGCTGGGTAAGGAAGATGCCGCGTTCACCGCCATGGAGCGCGCTACGGAGGCGGCCAGACGCTCCGACGACCCCCACCTCGAATCCATTGGCGCCTCGACCCTGGCATGGATCTTCACGAAGCAGGGGCGCCTTGAGGACGCCGAACGCGTGGCACTGACGTACGCCGATCGGATCAACCCCGGCTTCCGCTCTCAGCCTGTGGATCTCTCGCTGTGGGGAATTCTGCTGCTGCGGGCGGCCACTGCGACCGTGCGTCAGGGCGAGGGCAAGTACGACAGGGTGAAGGAGCTGCTGAGGCTGTCAACGGGCGCCGCAGCGAGCATCGGGGCCGATCGACTCGACTACGCCACTCCCTTCGGCCCGACCAACGTGGGTGTGGCGAAGGTGAATTTCCTGGTGGAGATGGAACAGAGCGCCGATGCGGTGGCTACGGCCCGCACTGTGCAGGGCATCGGATCGCTTCCACCGACGTGGCGGGCTCGGTTTCATGTGGATCGGGCCCTGGCGTACTCCGACCTCCACCGGGATGCGTCGGCCATCGGCGCGCTGCTGAAAGCCGAGGAGGACGCGCCCGAGTGGATGAGGTACCACGGCACCGCGCGCCAGCTTGTGGCCGAGCTGCGCAGCCGCGAGCGGCGCCGTACCTCTTCGGTGACGCAACTCGCTGACCGTCTTCACCTGGACGGGTAGGGCATCGCGTCCTACCCGGGTGCGAAAGTAGGACGGCTCGTCACTGTCCGATCACACACGGTCTCTCTAAGTTGCCCCCACTGGACAGCGGCTCCGATCGCGCGACCCCGCCAGGTCAGACCGGCGCCGCCTAGGCATGACAACAGGGGCGCATATGACGACCGAAGCCGAACGATGGACACCGCCAAGCGGCCGCAACGCGCAATTGCAGGCCGCCGGAAGATGGTGGGACGTCGTACGCGTCCCGCGATTCATCGGTAAACGGGCCCTGGAACTGCTCGGCGACGACGCCGGCGCGGTCATCGAGAACCCCTTCGATGGCGTGCTGTACTGGCTCATCGTGCCTGGCACGGCCGCTGAGTGGGACTTGAGCCGACTGCCCAGCGTCGAGGTCTGGGGAGCGACCGCGTATATCGAGGTGCCGTCCGCCGACTGCCGGAGGGGGCCCGGGGTGCGGTGGCGCGTGCCGCCCCGGGACCGGTACCTCACCGACCCGGCGGCCCTCCTCGCCGCGCTGCTGACAGCGACCCGCGAAGCGCTCGGCCCGCGCGAGGGGGCCAGCCGGTGACCGAGTACTGCTACCGCTGCGACAAGCCCACCCGCGAGCCCATCACCGTGCTGCGCGCATCGGCCTCAGGACCCGGCTGCCTGCGCCACCTGTGCCCGGACTGCAACCGCCGACGACCGCACCCCGACGCCGACCTCTACCAGGTCCTCGTCACCCTCCAGCGCGACAGGCACCCGACATGACCGCCCCGGCCGACGCCCGGCGCCTGTCCCCGTACTGCGCGCTGTACACCGCCGAGCCCGACACCACACCCGACGAGATCCACGCGTACTGCAAGGGCCCGGGTGAGGTCCGGGCCAAGCCCGTACCGCCCGCGACCCGTGGCGCGCTTCTCTTCACCATCCGCTGCGACTGCGACTGTCACCGCGCCTGAGGCCGTGACGTTGCGGTGAGTATCGGACAGCGACACGCCGTCGCGTCGGCGTGTCGCTGTCCCAAACTCACCGCAAACCCAGGCCCGAGCAGCGTAAAGCCCCCTGCCCACCCGAGGCAGGGCCGACTTCGGACCGCACAGACCACAGCGGCCGAAGTCCTGGAAAGCCTCGCCCCGGCCTCCCGCTTGCAGGCCAGTGACCGGGACGAGGACCGCGCAACCGCGCGGGGGCACCCCCGCGCGAGTGAACTCACAGGAGGCCCCATGCGATTACAGCATGTCGTCCGCCAGGACCCGGGCGACGGCGACACCATGCCGGACACCGACGCCCCCACACCCGGCGGCCAGACCCCCGGCGACTCGGACGACGGACGCCAGTA
>NZ_BAAASD010000040.1:0-92416 GCF_039532705.1 Streptomyces sparsogenes subsp. cuspidosporus
GCCGCGGCCGGGCGGCGCGCGCTCGGGGCGGGGGCGGGGCGGCGGTCGGCGAGCGGCACGACGGGCGGCAGGGACTCGGAGGGCTCGCCGAGGAAGACCCGCCGCACCACGCGCTCCGCCGCCCGCCCGTCGTCGTGGGGGCAGAAGCGCGCCCGGAAGGCGGCGCGCCGGGCGTCATGGCGCGGATCGCACCAGGCGGAGGTGGCGAAGACCTCGATCAGCTCGTCCTCGGAGCGGGTGACCGGGCCGGGCGGGGCGGCGGTGATGTCGAAGTAGGTGCCGCGGGCGGCCCGGTAGGCGTCCCAGTCGTCGGCGTGGATGACGATGGGGCGGTCCAGATTGGCGTAGTCGAACATGATCGACGAGTAGTCGGTGAGCAGCGCGTCGGCGGCCAGGCACAGCTCCTCGACGCCGGCGTGCCCCGAGACGTCGATCACCCGCCCGCCGGCCGCCTCGCCCGGCAGGCCGTGCGTCCCCTGCGGACCGTGCGCCCCGTGCGTTCCGTCCGGGCCGTGCGTCCCGTCCGGGCCGTAGAAGTAGTGCGGCCGGACCAGGAAGACGAAGCCGGGGCCCAGCGCGCGGGCCACCCGCCCCAGGTCCAGGCGCGGCAGATACCCGCGCTGGTAGTCGCGGTGGGTGGGCGCGTACAGCACGGCCGTGGCGCCCTCCGGCACCCCGAGCCGCTCCCGCACCCGCGCCACGTCCTCGGCGGTGGCCCGCTGGAAGACGTCGTTGCGCGGGAATCCGTACTCGAGCGTGGCGTAGCCCGACGGGTAGACCCGCTCCCACACCAGGGTGGAGTGGCGGTTGGCGGAGAGGCTGAAGTCCCAGTGGTCCACCCGCTCCAGCAGCTCATTGAAATCAATGGAGCGGGCAGCGGCCGGGCGGTCCAGCAGGTCCAGGCCCATGTGCTTGAGCGGGGTGCCGTGGTGGGTCTGGAGATGGATCTGGCCGGGCCGCTTGCGCAGCCGGGGCGTGAAGTTGACGTTGTTGACCAGGTACGCGGCGCGGGCGAGCGCCGTCCAGTACGCGGGCGAGCCCGGGTGCAGCCGGCGCACCCCGGGCGGCAGGGTGTGCGCGTGCTCGCGGGTGGTGATCCAGGCGGTGCGGATGTGCGGCGCGAGCTCGCGGACCTTCGCCTCGATCGCCGCCGGATTGCAGGCGTAGCCCTTGTTCCAGTACGCCGCGAACACGGCGAGCCGCCGGTCGAGGGGGCGCAGCCGCTGCAGCCGGTAGTGCGCCCGCAGCGCCACCGCGCGCAGCCGTACGTACGCGGCCGCCCCGAGCTCCGCCGCGCGCCGCCGCATCCGGTCGGCGCCGCGCAGGAACTGGAAGACCCGGCGCGCCCCGATCCGCAGCAGCAGCCCCCGCCACCAGGCGCGCCCTGGCGGGCTGGTCGCCCCGCCGGGGCGGTAGCGGCGGTGGTGCGCCCCGGCCCGGCGGAAGAACTCGGCGCGCGCCCCGCGCGGCAGCCGCCCGGGTGAGGTGAAGACGGCGGCGAGGTGGTCGAGCATCCGCTGGAACAGCGCGGGCCGCCAGTGGGCCAGGTCCGGGCGGCTGTCCAGGAACCGGAAGACGCGGTCGTACTGGTCGAAGACGTCCAGGTGGCGGCGGCTCGGCGTGCGGAGGATGCCGCCGCGCCGCCGCTGCCGGTAGTGCACGCACACCCGGTCGAGCACGGCGAGCGAGCGGGCGGTCAGCAGCACGGGGTAGGTCCAGGGCGTGTCCTCGTAGTAGCCCGGCGGGAAGGTGAACCCCTCGCGCGCCAGGAAGTCCCGCCGGTACGCCTTGTTCCAGGCCACCATCAGCAACCGCAGCAGCTCGGGCCGGTCGTCCAGCCGGAAGGTCTCCGGCCCGCTCTGGCGCAGCAGCTCCGCCCGTACGTTCCGCACCGCCCGGCCCGTCCAGTACACCCGCGCGTAGTCGAACAGCAGCACCTCCGGCTCCCCGGTGGCCGCCAGCCGCTCGGCGATCGCCCGCAGCGCGCCGGGCGCCAGCGTGTCGTCCCCGTCGAGGAACAGCACATAGTCCCCGGTCGCCCGCCCCAGCCCGGCGTTGCGGGCCGGCCCGAGCCCCACGTTGTCCGTCAGGTGCACCGGCCGCACGCGCGGATCGCGGGCCGCGGCGTCGTCGATGATCGAGCCGCAGGCGTCGGGGGAGCGGTCGTCGACCGCGATCAGCTCGAAGTCGGTGAAGTCCTGCGTGAGTACCGAGCGCAGGCAGTCGTGGAGGTAGGGCTGGACCTGGTACGCGGGCACGATGACGCTGAACCGGGGCAAAGCGCATCCCATCGGTCGAGGCGGCGCGGATGTGGTTTATCAGCATCATCGGACCGTAGGCTCAACGCGGGGAGACGCGTGCCGCGGGGACGCGGAAAGCAACCCGTTCGGCGCAGCGGCGCCGCCCGCCGGCAGGCCCGGGCCGGCTCGGCGCGCCCCGGGCCGAGGTAACGGGTCGCTGTCCAGCCCCCGCACAGCACTGAGCCGGCCGGCCCTCGGCGGGCCGGCCGGCTCAGGGGGTTCGGTTCAGCGAGGTGTGATCACTTCACCGCGCCCGCCATCACCCCCGCGACGAACTGCCGCTGGAAGGCGAAGAACACGGCCAGCGGGATCACCATCGAGATGAAGGCGCCCGGCCCCAGGATGTCGATGTTGTTGCCGAACTGCCGCACCTGCTGCTGCAGGGCCACCGTGATGGGCGGGTTGCCGCTGTCCGCGAAGATCAGCGCGACCAGCATGTCGTTCCACACCCACAGGAACTGGAAGATGCCCAGCGAGGCGATGGCCGGCCCGCCCAGCGGCATGACGACCCGTACGAACAGCCGCAGCTCACCCGCCCCGTCCAGCCGGGCGGCCTCCAGCAGCTCACGCGGGATCTCCGCGAAGAAGTTCCGCAGCAGGAAGATCGCGAAAGGCAGACCGAAGGCGGTGTGGAAGAGCACCACGCCCGTCGTCGTCTGGAAGATCCCGATCTCGCCGAAGAGCTTGGCGACCGGGATCAGCGCGACCTGCACCGGCACCACCAGGAGGCCGACGACCACCAGGAACCACCAGTCGCGGCCGGGGAAGTCCATCCAGGCGAAGGCGTAGCCCGCCAGCGCGCCCAGCACCACCACCAGCACCGTGGCCGGGACGGTGATGGCGAGGGTGGTCCACAGCGAGTCGGTGATCTGCTGGTTCGACAGCAGGTCGTCGTACGCGCCGAAGCTGAGCTGCCCCGGATCGGTGAAGACCTTCCACCAGCCCGAGACGGCCACCTCGGAGGGGTCGCGCAGCGAGGAGAGCAGCAGCCCGATCGTGGGCATCAGCCAGAACAGCCCGATCAGGACGAGGAAGACTTGCAGCGCCCCGCCGCCGGCCCGGGCCGCGATCCGCGCGGCGAGCGACTGCTTGGCTGGTACGACCGTGTCCGCGCTGGTCATCGGCGGCTCTCCCTTCGGATCCGGCGGATGTTGAAGAACATGACGGGCGCCACGAACACCAGCAGGAACACGGCGATCGCGCTGCCGAGACCCTGGTTGACATCGGTCCCGAAGGAGGACTGATACAGCTGGAGGGCCAGCACGTTCGCCTCGTCCTGACTGGCGCCCGGCGCGATGATGTAGACGAGGTCGAAGATCTTCAACACGTTGATCATGAGGGTGACGACCACCACCGACAGCACCGGCGCCAGCAGCGGCACCGTGACCCGGCGGAAGACCTGCCACTCGTTGGCGCCGTCCATCCGCGCCGCCTCCAGCAGCTCGCGCGGCACGCCCGCGAGCCCCGCCGCGATCAGCACCATCGCGAACCCGGCCCAGATCCACACGTACGAGCCGATGATGGCCGGCGTGACCAGCGACGGGCCGAGCCAGTCCACCCCGTTGTACGGCTCGCCGAAGTTCCAGGCGGGCAGGCGCAGCTGGGCGCCCTCCGCCTTGGCCGGGAGGGTGTACGTACCGTCGGCGCGGGACGTGGTCTTGGCGACGACCCTGCCGTCCTTGACCGCCTCGATCCTGACGTCGGCGAGCGCCTTCTCGCCCTTGTCCAGCACGTTGTGCTCACCGCGGTCGCCCCTGGTGAAGTCGAACCAGACGGTGCCGGTGACCTTCCCGGCCTCCGGCTTCGCGGCCTTGGCGTCCTGCGCGCCGCTCACGTCGTCGCGCTTGGCGGCGACCAGCGGCAGCGAGAGGGGGGTGCCCGCCTTCGCCGTCGCCTCGGTGGTGAACGCCCCGCCCGAGGACTCGGTCATCCCGGCGTCGGGCCGGGGATGGGCGCCGGGGAAGGGCGGCGACTCGTTGAACGTGTCGTGCACGCTCACCCAGACGGCGTTCGCCACGCCCCGGTCCGGGTCCGCCTCGTACACCAGGCGGAAGATGATGCCCGCGGCGAGCATCGAGATCGCCATCGGCATGAAGACGATCAGCTTGAAGGCCGTGCCCCAGCGCACGCGCTCGGTGAGCACGGCGAAGATCAGGCCCAGGGCGGTGGCCACGGAGGGGGCGACGATGACCCAGACGATGTTGTTCTTGATCGCCGTCATCGTCGCGTCGTCGCTGAACATCTCGCGGTAGTTGTCCAACCCGACGAACCCGTCGCCCGACGCGTCGAAGAGACTGCGGTAGACGGAGTAGCCGATCGGGTAGACGACGAGCGCGCCGAGCAGCACCAGCGCGGGCAGCAGGAAGATCCCCGCCACCCACAGGCGGGTGCCCGTGATGCTTTTCTTCTTCTTGTCCTTCACTTGCGCAGGCGTTGCGCGGCCAGGTGCTGCCGCGCCGCCCGCTGTCGCGGTCGACATGATGTGGATCTCCCGGTCGCGTCGTCAGTTCCGGTACGCCTTGGCGGCATCGCGTTCCAGCTGGCGTTGAATGCCCTCGACGTCCTTGGGGTTCTTCAGGAAGTCCTGGAGCGCTTTCCACTCGCCCTGGGCCGGCTTGCCGCCGAACGAGGCCGGGGCCTGGTCGGACATGTCGAAGCGGAAGTTGTCACCCGCCGCGATCACCGCCTTGGCGATCTTGCGCAGCGGCTCATTGGGGTAGACGCTCAGGTCAAGCTTTCTGTTCGCCGAGATGAAGCCACCCGCCTGGGCCCAGATGTGGGCGGCGTCGGGCGACGCCAGGAAGGTCAGCAGCGCCTGCGAGGCCTCGCTGTTCTTCAGCGCCACGGCCACGTCGCCGCCGGTGACCACCGGGGCCGTCTTGCCCACGGCCGGGAACGGGAAGACCTTCGCCTCCGAGCCCAGTTGCGCCCCCGCGTCGGAGACGTTGGCCGCGGCGAAGTCCCCCTCGAAGACCATCGCGGCGTCCGGCTCGGCTGCGTTGGAGAAGGCCTTGACGACCGAGTCCGGGAACGCCGTCTGCAGTGCGCCGGACCTGCCCCCCGCGAGCAGCCCCTTGGCGCCCCACAGCTCGGCCAGCGTGGTGAGCGCCTGCTTCACCGAGGGGTCGGTCCACTTGATCTTGTGCTGGGCGAGCAGGTCGTACTTCTCCGGACCCGCCTGGGAGAGATAGACGTTCTCGAACCAGTCGGTGAGCGTCCAGCCGTCCGCGCCGCCGACGGAGACCGGCTCGGTGCCGGAGTCGGAGATCAGCTGCGCCTGGGCGAGGAACTCCTTCCAGGTCTTCGCCTCCTTCGCCCCCGCGTATGCGAACGCGGAGGTGTTGTACCAGATCAGCGACTTGTTGCTGACCTTGAAATAGACGCCGTACTGCTTGCCCTTGTACGAGCCGAGCTCCTGCCAGCCCTTCGAGAAGTTCTTGGCCAGCTCGGCCTTGGTGGCGTCATTGACCGGCTTGGCCCAGCCCTTCTGCGCGAACTCGCGCAACACGCCGACCTGGCCCACCAGCGCCACATCGGGCGGCTGGCCGCCCGCCATCTTCGAGCCGACGAAGCCTGCCATGTCGTCGCCGCTCGGCACGAACGACACCTTGGCGCCGGTGCGCTTCTCGAACTCGGCCAGCACTTTGGTGAAGTTCTTCTGCTCGGTGCCCGTCCACACGGCCGTGACCTGCAGCTGCTTGCCCTTGAGGTTGGGCAGCTTGACGGTCACGGGCGGTGGGCTGCCGCTGTCCGCCTCCCCGCTGTCGGTGCCGCAGCCCGCGGCGGTGAGCATCAGCGCCCCCGCCGAACAGAGGGCCAGCGCGGCTCGTGCCGAACGCTTGCCGCGCTTCCTGCGAAGCGATGTGAGCATCCCCGTTGTCCTCCCAAATCGGCCGTCCCCGCGGCCGTGTCCCGTGCCGACAGTCCTACGCCCGGTCACGGTCCGTCGCAATACCGTTTTCTGCGGTAACTCTCTGATTGTGACCGGCCCGTGATGAACAGTCAGGAAGGAACCGGGCAGGGGTGGTCAGACAGGAGGTTGGGAAGATCGATTCCGAAAATCGGACGGGTCGGAAGGGGCGGGGGCGCGCGGGGGTGGTTGTGGGGCCGGTAGCTGTGCGGGTGCGGGCGGCGGTTCGGTCGGGCTCGGGCGGGCTCGGGCTCGGGCGGGGCAGGGCGCCGGTCGGGCTCGGGCGGGTGGGTGAGCGGGCTCGGGCTCGGTCAGGCTTGGGTGCGGGCGGGCTCGGTTCGGTCAGGCTCGGGCTCGGTCAGGCTTGGGTGCGGGCGGGCTCGGGTGGGCGGGGGCGCGGCGCCGGGTGGGCGCCGCGCCCGCGCGCGTGGCCCGAACCGTAGCGGGTCAGATGAGCGCGGGCGCGGTCGGCGCGCCCGCCGACTGCGCCGCGCGCTGCAGCGCGCTGGCGAGCAGGGCCAGGTCCGTGGGCCCGTTGCCCAGCTCCCGCACCTGGCGGCGGGCCGGCGGGTCGCCCATCCGCTCCCAGTCGACCGCCACGACGGTGGGCCGCTGTGTCGCCGTACGCGGTATCCGCCCGGTCACCCGACCCGCCTGGAACGGCGCCGCCGCGCCGTCCTCGCTCCGCCGGTACACCAACTGCCCGCGGCCGGGGGCGGGCGGGGCGGCGCCCTCCGCCGACCCGGAGCCGCCGCCCTGGCCGCCCTGGCCGGCGGGACCAGCGGGGCCGGTCGGCGCCGGGGACGCCAGAGGGCGGGCCTCCAGGGTGACCCACAGCCCGGCCCGCTCGGCCGCCGCCGTGTCCGCCGTACGCTCCGGGCGGCCGGACGCCGCGATCAGATGCACCCCGAGGCGCGCCCCGTCGCGGGCGACCGCCTCCAGCGCCCGGACGACCGACCCGGCCGCCGGGCGGCCCGGGCTGCCCAGGGCGGGGGCCACCAGCGCGTCGAAGTCGTCGACGAGGACGACGAGCCGCGGCAGCGCGGTCGCCGGGGCCGTCGCGGCCGCCTCCATGTCCTGTCCGCCGGACTGGGCGCACAGCCGCAAGGCGCCGCCCGGGCCGGAGTCGAGATCGCCCGCCCGGCGCGGCGCGACCACCCGCGCGCCGCCGCCCGTACCGCCGGCCGCGCCCATGTCCCCCGCCGGGCCCCCCGGCCCGTCGCCGCCCAGATGCCGCCCAGCGGGGCCGCTGGGGCTGCCGCCCACCTGCCGGGGCGGGGCGTCGCCGGCGCCGGTCCCCGCGCCGGCCGGGTGCCCGCCTTGGCCGCCTTGCCCGCCTTGACCGCGTGCCGGGGCATCGCCCGTGCCGTGGACGCCCAGATGTCCGCCCGGGCTCTGCGCCGGCGCGTCACCCAGGCCCGCGCGGCCCCCGGGCCCGCTGCCCGCGGTCCGGTGCGCGGCGTCGAGTCGGTGGGCCGCCGCGCCGCCGCTCAGGTGTCCGCTCGCGCTCTCGGGCGCGCCACCGCCCCCACTCCCGGCGGACGCGGCGCTCCCGGCGCTCCCCGCGGAGGAAGCGCTCCGGGCAGGCGCGGCACTCCCGGTGGACGCGGCGCTCCGGGCGGGCGGGGGGCTTCCGGCGGGCGCGGCGGGGGCCTGGGCGTGCCAGGTCACGAAGTCCCGCTCGCCCAGCAGCTCCGCGCGGTGCTTGAGCTCAGAGCTGAGCGCCTGGGCGAACTCCCGCATCCGTACCGGGTCGGAGGCCGCCAGATATGTCGAGACCTGCGGCAGGTCCGTACACACCCGCAGCCCCTCGCCGCGCTCCGCGCCACCGCCGTCGACGAGCACGAGCCCGAGGCGGTCCGGGCGCTCGGCCGCCGCGAGCGAGGCGGCGAGCGAGCGCAGCAGCTCCGTCTTGCCGGTGCCGGGGCCGCCGCCGATCAGCAGATGCGGACCCTCGGCCACCAGGTCGACGGCGAGCGGGCCGCGCGGGCCCGCGCCGAGCACGGCCAGGGCCCGGCCTCCCGCCGGGACCTCGTCCGCGGCGGCCGCCCAGCGGGCCAGCAGCGAGGCGGGGGTGGCCCGCGCCAGCCCCAACTCGTCCAGCAGCCGCGAGGCGCGCGGCAGCGGAGCGGCCGCCGGGTGGCCGGAGCCGGGGCCGCCGCCCTCCGCGGCGGAGTCGGCCGGGCGCAGCGGCGCCATCGCCCGCGCGAACCGCTCGGCCCACGGCGCCGACACCGCGTCCACGGTCGCCACCGCGCCCGCGGCCACCTCGTGGCCGCCGCGGCGCACGATCTGCAGCCCCGTGGCCACGTCACCGCTGAGCAGCGCCGCCATCCCGCACGCGGTGAACACCGGGGACGCGGACGAGGCGGCCGCATAGCTCGCCGGCAGCGGTGAAGCGGGCGACGCGGCGGGCGCCTCCACGAGCGAGACGAGGTGGATCCCGGCCGCCGGGCCGGCCAGTGCCAGGGCCGCGAGCGTTTCGCGCAGCGCCGCCGGGCCGGGGTCGCCGTCCACGACCACCACGGTGTACGGGCCGGAGTGGCCCGCCGCGGCGGCGGCCACGGCCGCCGGGGAAGCGGCGGCCCAGCCGGGGCCGGGCCGCCCGTCCTCCAGCCGCCGCACCAGCTCGTTCGTACGGGCCGTGGCCTGCTCCGGGTCGTACGCCAGCAGCAGTCGGCAGTCCTGCCCGCGCAGCGGCTGGAGGTGGGGCAGCCAGCCGAGCCAGGACCACTCGGCGAGCCGGTCCGCGACGGGGCGCCGGGGGTCCGTGCTGACCAGGATGATCTCCAGCGCGGCGGGTGAGTGCAGCGCCGCGAGCTGCGCCACGACGGAGCGGGCGAGCCCGGCCAGGCGGGCGCGCGGGCCCGCCAGCCCCAGCGAGCCGGCCTCCCGCAGATCGACGGTCACGGGTGCGGCGGGCAGCAGCCCGCCGCCCGCGGCGGGCCGGTCGGCGGACCCCAGGCGCACGGTCAGCGCGTCCGGGTGTCCCTGGCCACGCTCCCACAGGCGGGGGCCCGGGCCGAGCGCGGTCATCAGGACGGCGGCGGGGTCGGGCCACCGCTGCTGCAGCGCGGCGGCCTCGGCGGCCGCCTGCGCCGCGACGCCCCCGGCCCCGTCGCCGCCGGTCTCCTCCCGCTCACCCGCGCCCAGCCCCGAAGCGAGCCGCCGCGCCCAGGCCCCTATCCCACCCCGCCGCCGCACCTGCGCCCCAGCAACGTCATAACCACTCGGCCGCGCCCTCCCCGCAGCGCGCCCGCCGGGCACCCCGGGACGACCTGCGCCCTGCCCGCCGGTCGGCCCCGCGCGCCAGGTGTCAGCCGCCCCGCCTGCGGCGGGCCCACCGACTGCTCCGGGGTGCCGGCCGGTGGCCTGCTCGTGGGGCGCCTCCGAGCGCCAGGTGTCTGCCGTGCCTGCGGCTTGCCCACCGGCTGCTCCAGGGTGCGTCCGGCCAGTGGCCTGCCCGCCGGGCGCGCCCGCGTGCCCGGCGCCTGCTGCGCGTCCGTCGGGTGCTTCGGCGTGCCAGGCGTCCTGGGGGCCGTGGCTTGGCATGTGCGCAGGGCGTGCAGAGGGCGCGCCCGCGTGCCCGGCACCTGTCGTGCCGCCTGCCGTGCGTCCGCCGGGCGCTTCGGCGTGCCAGGCGTCCTGGGGATCGTGGCTTGCCGGGCGGGCGGGCGATGCGGGGCCACCCGCTGAGTGCCCGCCGGGCGCGCCCGTGGGGCCCGCCGGCTGTCCATGCGGCGCTGTCGTGGGGGTGGGGCTTGTGGCTGGGTGGGGCGGGTCTTCGGGGCGGTCGCGGCCTGGTGTGGTTCGGGGCCGGGCCGTCGGGCCTTCCGCGACGGCCCAGGGGCCCTGGCCCATCCCGGCGGCGCCGCCGTAATGGGTCGGGTTCTCGTCCGTCCCCGGCGGAACGCGGTCGTCCGCGGCCGGACCGCCGGCCGGCGGGCGGTGGGCGGTGTGGCTGGGGCCGTGGCTGTCCGGGGACGCCTGCCGCCCGTGGGCGCTCCGGTCGTGGGGCGGCCACCCGGCCGCGTCGTCCGGCGCGGCGGGGGCGCGGACGCCGCCTCCGGCGCTCGGGTCGTGGGCGGTGGGCTGAGCGGGGACGCCGTGCGGCGGGGGCCATGGGGCGCGGGGGGCCGTGGCGGGGGCCTGGGCCGGCGCCCCTGGGGCCTCTGGCACGCTCCCGCCGGCCACGGGCGCCGCGCCCGCGAGTGGCTGGCGGCCGCCGGGGAGCCAGTCGCCCTGGCCCGTGGTCGTCCGGCCCGGGATCGTGGGGCCGGTGGTCAGGGAGCCCGGGGGCGTGGAGCCGGTGGCCGGGGAGCCCGGGGTCGTCCGGCCCGTGGGCGCGTCCGACGCGTGGGGTTGGGCGGCGGCGACGCGCAGGTGGCCCTCGCCGTCCGGGTGGGCCGGGAGGTGGTCGGGTGGGGTGGGGGAGGGGGCGCGCAGGCGCAGGGCGGATTCACCGATGCGCAGCAGCGCGCCCGCGGGCAGGGGGACGGCGTGGGGGCCTACGGGGGCGCCGTCGACCGCCGTGCCGTTCGTCGAGCCGAGGTCGGCGATGGTGACCCGGCCGTCGTCGGCGACGGTCACCGCGCAGTGCAGCCGGGAGACGTCGGGGTCGTCGAGGGGCACGTCCGCGTCGGCGGAGCGGCCGATGCGGACCTGGCCGCCGTGCAGCAGGTGGACGCCGCCCGCGTCGGGCCCCGCGACCACGTCGAGCCGGACGGTCGCGTCCGCCGCGGCGGCCTCCGGCAGACCCCCCGGATGACCCGGACTGTCCGGGTGGCCCGCAGACCCCGGGTGGCCCGGACTGCCCGGGTGGCCCGCGGGCCCCGGGCGGCCCTCAGACCCCGGGTGACCCGCGGACCCCGGGTAGCCGGGGTAGCCCGGGTAACCGGGGTGACTGGGGTAGCGGTCGGGGTCGGCCGGCGCGTTGAGCCCGAGGACCGCGCCGTCCACCAGGGGCGGCTCGCCGAGCGCGCAGCGCTGCGCGTCGAGCCGCTCGGCCCCCGCGTAGAGCACCGCGGCGCCGCTGCCGCCGCCCGTGTCGCAGCCCGCGGCGGCGAGGGCGTCTGCCAGGCCGCTGGTCACCGAAGCGAGGGCCGTGCCGACGGGGGCGGTCACGAGCACGTCCACGGCGCGCGGTCCGGCGTGAGCGTGGCCGGGCGCGGGCTGGCCCGGACGGCCTGGGTGGGCGCTGCGCGGCCCGAGGACGGTCAGCCGAATCTGCATAGCCGTCAACGGTCCCTTCTGTCCGAGGGGCCGGGCAGGGGCGCCGTTCCCCCCACCGCCCCCAGGCGCGTCGGCACGTACAAGCTCCGTACGGATGTACGGGCACGGCACGCGGCTCCCCCCGGCTCCCACCGCTTCCGTGCTGCGTGCATCCTCGCACCTGCCGCCCACATCCCGCCCGGCGACCGCCGCTTCATGATCTTGATTGGTCGGCTGACTGGCCGAAACTGGTTGATTACGACCGGCTGGCGAGTGCTTCTGCCTTCCCGCGGCGCCGGATCGTTCCGGCCCTGGCAACCATCTGTCCGGATCGTGCGTCTTCCCCGCATGCCACGCCCGCGGCGGCTCGTACGGAGATCAGTACGGCATCTCCCCCGCCCCCACTACAGTGGGGCGGACGCGAGCGATGCCGACGACACGGAACCGGACCACACCGAACCGGCTCAGACGGAACCGGACGAGAGACGGAACCGTCCGTCGGCATGACGCAGGCAACAGGACCACGACCAGGGAGCGCATGACGTGCGGCCGGTAGGCAGCAAGTACCTGCTCGAGGAGCCGCTCGGACGCGGAGCCACGGGCACCGTCTGGCGAGCCCGCCAGCGGGAGGCGGCGGGCTCGGAGGCCGCCGTGGCCGGACAGCCCGGCGAGACCGTCGCGATCAAGGTCCTCAAGGAGGAGCTCGCGAACGACGCGGAGATCGTCATGCGCTTCCTGCGCGAGCGCTCCGTGCTGCTCCGGCTCACCCACCCCAACATCGTCCGCACCCGTGACCTGGTCGTCGAGGGCGATCTCCTCGCCCTGGTCATGGACCTGGTCGACGGCCCGGACCTGCACGACTACGTGCGCCGCAACGGCCCGTTCACGCCCGTGGCCGCCGCCCTGCTGATGGCCCAGGTCGCCGACGCGCTGGCCGCCAGCCACGCCGACGGCATCGTGCACCGCGACCTCAAGCCCGCCAACGTGCTGCTGGCCGGCACGGGCGAGGGCCAGGAGATGCACCCGATGCTGACCGACTTCGGCATCGCGCGCCTCGCGGACTCGCCCGGCCTCACCCGCACCCACGAGTTCGTCGGCACACCCGCCTACGTCGCGCCGGAGTCGGCCGAAGGCCGCCCGCAGACCTCGGCGGTGGACGTCTACGGCGCCGGGATCATGCTCTACGAGCTGGTCACCGGCCGTCCGCCGTTCGCCGGCAACACCGCGCTGGAGGTGCTGCACCGGCACCTGAGCGAGGAGCCGCGCCGCCCCACCACCGTGCCCGAGCCGCTGTGGACGGTCATAGAGCGCTGCCTGCGCAAGAGCCCCGAGGAGCGGCCCAGCGCCGAGAACCTGGCCCGCGCGCTGCGCGTGGTCGCCGCCGGCGTCGGGGTGCACGCCACGCCCGCGCAGGCCGAGGCCGCGCTCGGCGTCGGCGCGCTGCTCGCCCCTGACCCGGCGCCCGCCCCGGTGCCGGACAGCGAGCCGGCGGGCGCCGCCGACCCGACCCAGGTGCTCCCCTCGGGCGCGTGGGGAGCCCCCGCGTACGACCCCGCGGCCGCCACCAGCGTGCTGCCCCAGACCGGCACCCCCGGCGGCGGGCCGAACGCCGACCCCACCCAGGTGCTGCCCGCGGGCTCCGGCCCGGCCGGCGGCGCCGACCCGACCCGCGCGATGCCGCCCGTGCCCCCCGGCGGCCAGGGCCCGGGCGACGAGGAGCCGCACCCCTGGCAGAGCCAGCTGCGCGCCGCGCGGGACCGCAACGACCAGACGCAGGTCCAGTACCTCGACCCGAGCGAGGACCCGCTGCGCCGCCGCCCGCAGCGCCGCCCGGCCCCCCAGCAGCCGCAGCGCCCGCAACCGCAGCAGTACCAGCAGCCGCAGCAGTACCAGCCGCAGCCGCAGCAGCCGCCGCGTGGCCGGCAGCAGCGCCGCCAGCAGCAGCCGCCGTACGTCCAGCAACCCCAGGGGTACGCCCCGGCGCCCCATCACCCCCAGCAGCCGCAGCCCCAGCGCTACGCGCCGCCACCGCCCCCGCAGCCGCAGCAGCCCGAGCCGCGCCAGCCCCGGCAGCGCAGCTCCAGCCCGATGAAGATCCCCGGCATGGGGTGCCTCAAGGGCTGTCTGTTCGTGATCGTGATCCTGATCGTGGGTTCCTGGCTGATCTGGGAGCTGACCCCGCTCAAGGACTGGGTCGCCGAGGGCAAGGGCTACTGGGACGCGATCACCGGCTGGATCTCCGACGTGAAGGGCTGGATCGACGGCCTCAGCGGCTCCAAGTGATCCACGGGCGGCTCGAGCCGCCCCGCGACCAAGGGGATTTGTCGACATCCGAAGGGTGTTTTCCGTGCAGAAGTGACAGTTGGCGCTGTCCAAGGCCCCCAACGCGCCGGTAGCCGCGTAGCTTTGTCGCCAACGTGGCCCCTGTCGGAGGAGTCGAAGCAGTCTTGTCACGGAAGATCGGCAGCCGGTACACCGCCAACCAGGTCCTGGGCCGCGGCAGTGCCGGCACGGTGTGGCTGGGCGAGGGCCCCGAGGGCCCGGTCGCCATCAAGCTCCTGCACGAGGAACTCTCCTCCGACCAGGAGCTCGTGGGCCGTTTCGTACAGGAGCGCACCGCGCTGCTGAGCCTGAACCACCCCCGGGTGGTCGGCGTGCGCGACCTGGTCGTCGACGGCAACGACCTCGCGCTGGTCATGGACCTGGTGCGGGGCACGGACCTGCGCACCCGGCTCGACCACGAGCGGCGGCTGGCCCCCGAGGCCGCCGTCGCCATCGCCGCGGACATCGCCGACGCCCTGGCCGCGGCCCACGCGGCCGGGATCGTGCACCGCGACGTCAAGCCGGAGAACGTCCTGCTGGACATGCAGGGCCCGCTGGGGCCCGGCGGCTCCCACCCGGCCCTGCTCACCGACTTCGGCGTGGCCCGCCTCGTGGACGCGCCGCGCCGGGCGCGCCCGCAGAGCACCGCCCAGGGGCGCGTCCAGAACCCGCGCAGCGTCATCGGCACCCCGGACTACCTCGCCCCCGAGATCGTCGAGGGGCTGCCGCCGCGGGCGAGCGTCGACGTCTACGCCCTCGCCACGGTCCTCTACGAGCTGCTGGCGGGCTTCACGCCCTTCGGCGGCGGCCACCCCGGCGCGATCCTGCGCCGCCATGTGACGGAGACCGTCGCGCCGCTGCCCGGCATCCCCGACGAGCTGTGGCAGCTGCTGCTCCAGTGCCTCGCCAAGGCGCCCGCCTCCCGGCTGCGCGCCTCCGAGCTGGCGGCGCGGCTGCGCGAGCTGCTGCCGTCCCTGGCCGGCTACCCGCCGCTGGACATCGACGAGCCCGACGAGCCGGGGAACGAGCCGGAGGGCCGGTACGACGAGGCGCCGGCGCCGCACCGCGCCCCGGCCGCCGAGGAGCCGCCGCGGCGCCGCGGCGCGGTGCCGCTGGTCCCCGGGGCGGTGCCCGACTCCAGCCGGGAGACGCACACCAGCATGCGGGTGCCCAGCGCGGACGAGCTGGCCGGAGGCCCGCACGGCACGGCGCGTGCCCCCCGGGTCGCCGGCCAGCGCCGCGCCGGCTCGGCCCGCAACCGCCCGGTCTCCCCGGCGGTGCGCCGCCGCCGGGTCAGGCTGGCCGTGGTCACGGGCGCGCTGCTGGCGGCGGTGGGCATCGGCGGCTGGCTCGCGTCGGGGGGCGACGACGACGGCGAGCCGTCGAAGGGCGGCACGCACTCGGCGCCCACGGACTCCCGCGCGCCCTGAGGCCCGGCCACCGCCGGGGACAGCACCGCCTGCCCGGCCGGGCAGGCGGTCTTCCGCCCGTGCGCCCGGTCGCCCGTCCGGCCGGTTACGCTGGTCCCGTGGCAGTCGTCGATGTATCCGAAGAGCTGAAGTCCCTCTCCTCGACCATGGGGTCGATCGAGGCCGTCCTGGACCTCGACAAGATGAGGGCCGACATCGCCGTGCTCGAGGAGCAGGCGGCGGCCCCCTCCCTCTGGGACGACCCGGAGAGCGCGCAGAAGATCACCAGCAAGCTGTCCTACCTCCAGGGCCAGCTCCGCAAGGCGGAGGAGCTCCGCGGTCGCATCGACGACCTCGAAGTGCTCTTCGAGCTCGCGGACGCCGAGGACGACGCCGACGCGCGCGCCGAGGCCTTCACCGAGCTGGAGTCGGTGCGCAAGGCGGTCGAGGAGATGGAGGTGCGCACCCTCCTCTCCGGCGAGTACGACGCCCGCGAGGCGCTCGTCAACATCCGGGCCGAGGCCGGCGGCGTGGACGCCGCGGACTTCGCCGAGCAGCTGCAGCGGATGTATCTGCGCTGGGCCGAGCGCCACGGCTACAAGACCGAGGTCTACGAGACCTCGTACGCGGAGGAGGCCGGCATCAAGTCGACCACCTTCGCCGTCCAGGCCCCGTACGCGTACGGCACCCTCTCCGTCGAGCAGGGCACCCACCGCCTGGTGCGGATCTCGCCGTTCGACAACCAGGGCCGCCGCCAGACGTCCTTCGCGGGCGTCGAGGTGCTGCCGGTCGTCGAGCAGACCGACCACATCGAGATCGACGAGTCCGAGCTGCGCGTGGACGTCTACCGCTCCTCGGGCCCCGGCGGGCAGGGCGTCAACACCACCGACTCCGCGGTGCGCTTGACGCACATCCCGACCGGCATCGTGGTCTCCTGCCAGAACGAGCGCTCGCAGATCCAGAACAAGGCCACCGCGATGAACGTCCTCCAGGCCAAGCTGCTCGAGCGGCGCCGCCAGGAGGAGCAGGCCAAGATGGACGCGCTCAAGGGCGACGGCGGCAACTCCTGGGGCAACCAGATGCGTTCGTACGTCCTCCACCCGTACCAGATGGTCAAGGACCTGCGGACGGACTACGAGGTCGGCAACCCCCAGGCGGTGCTCGACGGCGAGCTGGACGGCTTCTTGGAGGCGGGCATCCGCTGGCGCAAGCAGCAGGAGCAGCAGAGCTAGGCCTCTCCCAGCCGCTTCGCCCGGGCTTGTCCCGGGCTTCGCCCACGGTCTGACGACCAGTTGGTCACAGTCCTGTACCCATGCATCCGCCAACCACCTCCATAGCGGACATCTCGCGCGCAACGGCCTTGACGGTCATATGAAAAGTCGGGAAGCTGACGCGCGGCATGCGTATGACTGGGGCGCGTGTGAACGGGGGGCTCCCGGACCGCCTTGTGTGGCCGGTCCCGCGATCAGGACTCCCCGCGGAACGTTGCTCCGTGCATAGCTGCTCCATTGACGAGTACAGCTACTGGGGGTAGCAAGCAGATGACGAAGAAGACGCGGCTGCGCGTCGCGCGGATCGCGGCCGGCGCCGTGATAGCCGCCGGCGCGTCGCTGACCGCGGCGGGCGCCGCATCGGCCGTGGGTCTCGATGTCGACATCGTCGGCGTGAAGGCTTCGGCCAGCGCGGATGACAAGGGCGTGACCGTCGGCGCCGGCGTCGGCACCGAGGACCCGACCGACGACCCGACGTCGATCCCCTCGGACCCCAGCACCACCCCGCCGACGACCACCCCGCCGACGGACAATCCCACCACGGAACCGCCGACGACCAACCCGCCGACGACCAACCCGCCCACCGAGGACCCGACCAAGCCGCCGACGGGTGACCCGACCAAGCCGCCGACCGGCGAGCCCACCGGCAAGCCGACGGGCAAGCCCACCGGCAAGCCGACCGCCGAGCCGTCCTCGTCGACCGGCACCGGCGGTGGCGGCGGCGACGAGTCCAACACCTGCACGGTGGAACTCGACGGCACCGACTGCCAGGACAACACCGACACCGACAGCGCGGGCTCCCGGCCGGTCGAGCAGAGCAAGGCCAAGGAGGAGCTGGCCGAGACCGGTGCCTCCGAGACGACCTTCCTCCTGGTCGGCGCCGCGACGATGATCGCGGGTGGCATCGGCTTCCGCCTGATGCCGCGCCTGGTCAACCGCAACACCGCGGCCTGATCACGCACAGCGACCTGATCACGCACGGCGAAGGGCCCGGAGTGCGGCGTCACTCCGGGCCCTTTGTGTGTGTGATGCGTCACGCACGGCGCGCATCGCGCTCCACGTCCCCATGACGCACACGGAATGATTGCAGGACATCACACATCGACACAGATCGTCACCGACTGTGTCGAATCGATCACAGGGCAATCACCGGGCCGTCGGCCGTCAGGCCACGGCCACCTGGTGGGCGAGCAGGGCCACGGCGATCAGCGCCACCAGCAGCGCTATCAGGGCGGCCGGCGTCAGCCCGCCGAAAGCGCCGTCCTGCTGCATACGCTCCCTGCTGGCCCGGCAGACCGGGCAGCGGCCCTCGCTGACGGGGCTCGCGCAGTTGGCGCAGACAAGCCTGTCATACGTCATGCGCTCTTCTCCTCCCGCGCGGCGATGCCGCAGTAGACACGGGCCCAACGATCTGGAAAATGTGTTGGTTCCCCTTCCACTGTGCCAGCTTCCGCCCGGTTCGGCGCGCCCCGCACGATTCCGCACCGCATCCGTACCGGTTCCGTAGCTGTTTCGGACAGCCCGGCGGGACGGTTGTCAACCGTTTGCCCCCAATAGTGCCGCCAATAAGCGCGCCAACCCCCGAACGGCGCCTGCGCGCTCGCGCGCGGTTCGCGTATGGTCACGCTCACCGACGGGAGCCGCCTCGCGGCCACCCGTACCCCTACCCAGGTCGACCGTGGTGCTCCAGTGATCCGATTCGACAACGTATCCAAGACCTACCCCAAGCAGAGCCGTCCCGCACTCCGGGATGTCTCGCTCGAGATCGAGAAGGGGGAGTTCGTCTTTTTGGTGGGCTCCTCGGGGTCGGGCAAATCCACCTTTCTGCGTCTGCTGCTGCGTGAGGAGCGCGCCAGTCACGGCGCGGTCCATGTGCTGGGCAAGGACCTGGCGCGGCTGTCCAACTGGAAGGTGCCGCAGATGCGCCGCCAGTTGGGGACGGTCTTCCAGGACTTCCGGCTGCTCCCCAACAAGACGGTCGGGGAGAACGTGGCCTTCGCGCTGGAGGTGATCGGCAAGCCGCGCGCCGCCATCCGCAAGACCGTCCCCGAGGTGCTCGACCTGGTCGGACTGGGCGGAAAGCAGGACCGTATGCCCGGCGAGCTCTCCGGCGGTGAGCAGCAGCGGGTCGCCATCGCCCGCGCGTTCGTCAACCGGCCGCTGCTGCTGATCGCCGACGAGCCGACCGGAAACCTGGACCCGCAGACCTCCGTCGGCATCATGAAGCTGCTGGACCGGATCAACCGGACCGGGACCACGGTCGTGATGGCGACCCACGACCAGCAGATCGTCGACCAGATGCGCAAGCGCGTGATCGAACTTGAAAAGGGCCGTCTCGTGCGCGACCAGTCCCGCGGCGTTTACGGCTACCAGCACTGAAAGGACGCCATGCGCGCCCAGTTCGTCCTGTCGGAGATCGGCGTCGGTCTCCGCCGCAATCTGACCATGACCTTCGCGGTGATCGTCTCCGTCGCCCTCTCGCTCGCCCTGTTCGGCGGGTCCCTGCTCATGCGCGAGCAGGTGAGCACGATGAAGGGCTACTGGTACGACAAGGTCAACGTCTCCATCTTCCTGTGCAACAAGCAGGACAAGGAGACATCGCCCAACTGCGCCAGGGGCCCGGTCACCGAGGCGCAGAAGAACGAGATCCGCGCCGAGCTCAAGCAGATGAGCATCGTGGAGAGCGTTGACTTCGAGACCGCCGAGGAGGCGTACAAGCACTACAAGGAGGAGTTCAGCGACTCGCCGCTGGCCGAGTCGCTGACCCCGAACCAGATGCAGGAGTCCTTCCGGATCAAACTCAAGGACCCCGAGAAGTACCAGGTGATCACCACCGCCTTCGCCGGACGCCCCGGGGTGCAGGAGGTGCAGGACCAGAAGAAAGTGGTCGACGACCTCTTCAACCTCCTCAACGGCATGAACTACGCGGCGCTGGGGGTGATGTCCCTCATGCTGATCGTCGCGCTGATGCTGATCGTCAACACGGTGCGGGTGTCGGCGTTCTCCCGCCGCCGGGAGACCGGGATCATGCGGCTGGTCGGCGCGTCCAGCTTCTACATCCAGATGCCGTTCATCCTGGAGGCGGCCCTCGCGGGCCTGCTGGGCGCGGGCCTCGCCTGTGTGCTGCTGGTGAGCGGCTACTACTTCCTGGTCCGGAACTGGCTGGCCGGCCAGATCAAGGTCATCCACTTCATCGCCGGCGACGCGGTGCTGGCCAAGCTGCCCCTGGTGCTGGCGATCGGGCTGCTGATGCCCGCCCTGGCGGCGTTGTTCGCGCTCCGCAAGTACCTCAAGGTGTGACATTCGCCCAGGGCGCCGTACCTCACAACGCCCGGTACGGCGCCCCGCGTTGCCCTACACTCACCGGCATGTCGGGCCCGTGTTTGTTCGTCCGGCCCCGCCGCATTCGCCGTGGGGCCGCCCTGACAGTGGTCTTCGTGAGCGTGCTGGCCACCGGAGCCGCCGTCGGCTCCTGGGGCGCCGAGGCCGAGGACGGGCGCGACCCGGCCGCCGCCCGGATACCGTCCCGAGCCCTGTCCAGCACCGTCGAGAGCGACGAGGTCAAGGCGGCCGCGGCCCAGGCCGAGGAGGACGGGAAGTCCGCCTCCCAGGCCGCCCGCGAGGTGGTCAGCCGCAGCGGCGACCGCTGGGGCGCGGTCTACAGCGCCCGCGAGTACGAGGGCTTCCGCCGCAACCTGGACGGCGAGTACGTGGGCGTGGGGATCTCCGCCCGCACGGGGCCCGGCGGCCGGATCTCGGTGGACCGGGTCCAGCCCGGCAGCCCCGCCCAGAAGGCCGGGATCCGGGCCGGCGACCGGCTGCGCGCCGTCGACGGCCGCCCGGCCACCGGCCGCCCGGTCACCGAGGTGGTGTCCTGGCTGCGCGGCCACGGGACCGTGGGCAGCCGGGTCGAGATCGGGCTGCGGCGCGGCGAGCGCAGCTGGAACCAGGCCCTTCGGCGGGCGCGCCTGGCCACTGAGCCGGTGACCGTCGACCGCCTCACCGACCAGCACCCCGCCGCCGTCCGGATCAAGGTCGAGGCCTTCACCAGGGGCGCGGGCCAGCAGGTGCGCCGCGCGGTCCGGGCCACCCCCAAGGGCGCGGGCATCCTCCTGGACCTGCGCGGCAACTCCGGCGGCCTGGTCACCGAGGCCGTCACCACCGCCTCCTCCTTCCTCGACGGCGGGCTGGTCGCCACCTACGACGTACGGGGCGAGCAGCGGGTCCTGGAGGCCCGGCGCGGCGGCGACACCGACTCCCCCCTCGTCGTCCTCGTCGACGGCGGCACCATGAGCGCCGCCGAGCTGCTCACCGGCGCGCTCCAGGACCGCGGCCGGGCCGTGGTCGTCGGCTCCCGGACCTTCGGCAAGGGGTCCGTGCAGATGCCCAGCGAGCTTCCCGACGGCTCGGTCGCCGAGCTCACCGTCGGCCACTACCGCACCCCCTCCGGCCACAGCGTCGACGGCAAGGGCATCACCCCCGACCTGTCCGTCGCCGGCGACGACTCCCAGGGCGCCGAAACGCGCGCGCGGACGGTATTGAGTGGCCTCGGGGGTGGGGCGTAGTGCGAGAATGGCCACGCTATGGCTAAAGAGACGGGGCGCAAGCTGATCGCGCAGAACAAGAAGGCGCGACACGACTACCACATCCTGGACACCTACGAGGCCGGCCTGGTGCTGACCGGCACCGAGGTCAAGTCGCTACGGCAGGGCCGGGCCTCCCTGGTGGACGGCTTCGCCCAGCTCGACGGCGGCGAGGCCTGGCTGCACAACGTGCACATCCCGGAGTACAGCCAGGGCACCTGGACCAACCACGCGGCGCGCCGCAAGCGCAAGCTCCTGCTCCACCGCGCGGAGATCGACAAGCTGATCGGCAAGACCCAGGAGACCGGCCACACCCTGGTCCCCCTCGCCCTCTACTTCAAGGACGGCCGGGCCAAGGTCGAGGTCGCCCTGGCCAAGGGCAAGAAGGAGTACGACAAGCGGCAGACCCTCCGCGAGAAGCAGGACCGCCGCGAGGCCGACCGCGCGATCTCGGCGGCCCGCCGCCGCCAGCGGGCCTGACCGCGCCTGGCCGCGGACCCGGCCCACTGACCTGACCGGCGGGAATAGGCTGGCACGGTCGTGCGTTGTTCCCGTACGATGAGGGCTGCGCCCCCCGAGGGCGCGGCACCACCTTGATAACACCACATGGGGATGATCGGTTTCGACAGCGGCTGTCGAAGCAGGGGAAGCGAGCCGAGGAAGCGGCAATGATCTCGTAAACCATATGCCGAAACCAATAATCGCCAACACCAAGCGCGATTCCTTCGCCCTCGCTGCCTAAGTAGCGACTCGCGAAGTGTCAGCCCGGGGCTGTTCCCGACCCGGATCCTGGCATCAGCTAGGGGACTGAACCACTAGACCCGGCCACGGGGCCTGGTGGGACAACAAACAGTGGCTGAGCCCGTCGGAGACTTGTCCGCGTGATCTCCGGGGCCGAGAAAATCACAGCGGACTGCGCTCGGAGAAGCCCTGGTTCCGCACCGTTGGACGCGGGTTCGATTCCCGCCATCTCCACTCATCCCATGTACGACGAGGGCCCCGCGATCAGCCGACCGCGGGGCCCTCGTCGCGTTCCGGCGCGGGGCGCGGGTGCGCCGCATTCCTGATCAGCCGATTCATGGTTTTCGCAAGGTCTGCCGCAATGTCTGCCCTCCATCGTGGTCGTGCACGACAGGCGACACGAGGAAGGTTCGATCATGCGGAAGTCCGGCGTTCCCGCACTCATCCTCGCGCTCTTGGCGGGGGGAGGTGCGATGACGGCGACTCCGGCGGGAGCCGCGGCCCCGGAAGAGATCACCGTGTATGTGGATCCCGATGCGCCCGCCGCGGCAGCCCGTACCCGCAGTGGGCTGACGGCCGGCGACGCCGTGGCCTCCTTCGAGGAGGCCGAGCGGATTCTCAGGAGCAAGGGGGCGACCAAGGCCAGGATCCTCACTCCCGGCGGCACGTACTATCCCGGGAAGGAGATCAACTGGTCCTATGACCCGCCGGGCGGCGATCTGACGTTCGCCGCGGTGCCGGGCACGGGGAAGGTCGTCTTCGACGGCTCGCGGATGACGTCGGACTCCCCAGCCGAGGGAAACCGGGCCGCCGCGGCGTCCGGCTACTACATGACGATCACGTCGGCCAACAGCAACATCACCGTCTCGGGCAGGACGATCCAGCGCTACACCAACGGCGGCATCCGGATCCGCGGGCGGTCGGGAGACCGGGTGAACAACGTCACCATCAAGGGAAACACGTTCAAGTACCTCGGCAACAAGCACAGCTCCGGCGGCATCGGCTACGGAGGCGTGCACATCACCAGCTCCTCCACGGTCAAGATCACCGGAAACAAGTTCTACTACTTGGAGAACAGCAGCGACCCGGGCGCCATCCACGGCGTCTATCTCGCCAACGCCACCAACTCCAGCGTCATATCCGGCAACCGCTTCGGATACGTTTCGGGTGACCCGATCCGAACCAGGAACAACAGCAAGAACAACACCGTCAGCGGCAACAAGTTCTGGCGGGCCGGGACGTACGCGATCTTCAGCGACTGGCGGTTCGGCAGGGAGACCTGCGGCAGGGGAAACGTCTTCAAGAACAACACGGTCGGCCGAACCTCGTACTACGGAAAGAAGTTCGGCTCGGGCCAGCAGGGCAGGATCAAGCCGATCAAGCTCCTCCTATGGGGACACGACGCCCCCGCCAACGCCAACCTGGGCGGCTGCAGCCCGGCGCCGGTGAAGAGCGGCGGCGGGAACCGGTATGTGACCTCGCGGCCTTGGTGAGGACCCCCGATCGGCGGGCGCCGGTCCCGGTTCCCCGGGACCGTCCTGCACGGGCCCATCCGCGGCCTGCGGGATCAGCCGTCTCCGACGTGGCTCAGGTGCCCGAGCCCAGCTCGGGCAGGGGGAGGTGGAGCGTGCCGTGGCCACCGCCATCTCCATCGACGCGGAGCACCCCCGGGTGCGGTCCATGCTTGACTCGTTCACCCGTGACCTTCGCCGGATTGCTCCCGGCCCCCTCTACGACTCGTGGGAGCAGCAGTGGACAGCAGCGTGAGTCTCGTCCGGATCGGCGACGTGGACTCCGTGTGGGATGACCTGATGGCCATCTACGAGGAGTGCTGGGCGCACAAGCTGCACCTGCCGCACTACGCGCCGGAGGCATTCGGGGAGCGGCTGCGGCGGCACGCCGCCGAACCGGGCTGGGAGGCTTTGGTGGCGTACGACTCGGGCGAGCCCGTCGGCTACCTCTACGCGAACCGGCTCGCCGGAGCGGACGACCGCTGGTGGCGCCGCACCCGTCCGGAGCCCGGGCCGGACGTGGTGGGGGCTTCCACGGTCGCGGTGAAGGAGATGATGGTCCGCCGGCGGTGGCGCGGGCAGGGGATCGCCCGCAGGCTGCATGACGCGCTCCTGGCCGGGCGGCCCGAGACGCAGGTGTCGTTGATGGTGAACCCGCTGAACCGGGACGGGAAGGTACAGGCGCTCTACGCGTCGTGGGGGTACGGGGCGGTGGGCACCGCGCGGTCCTCGCCGGAGGCGCCGGTCCTGACGGTGATGGTGCGCTCGGTGCGGCCCGGGCTGGCCGTCGGGTAGTGCGGGGGCTCGATGTGAGGCCGCGCGCCGGCCTCACATTTCGGTGCGCTGTCTCGTCGGAGTGGTGAGGGCAGATCCGACCCAGGGAGCCGGGACACCATGACCACCTCGTCCGAGCCGGGCGGCGGCCGACCCGATCCGGGTCTGGGCGCGATCATGAGCGAGCGGCGGCAGCTGCTCAATCTCGCCTACCGGATGCTGGGGTCCCTGGCCGAGGCCGAGGATGTTGTGCAGGAGACCTACGCCCGCTGGTACGCGATGTCCCGGGAGCAGCAGGAGGCCATCGAATCCCCTGGTGGCTGGCTGATGAAGGTCGCCAGCCGGGTCTGTCTCGATGTGCTCGGGTCGGCGCGGGCGCGGCGGGAGAGTTATGTGGGGGAGTGGATCCCCGAGCCGCTGCCCGAGCGCGCCGAATGGCTGAGCGGAGCGTCGGAGGGCATCATGGCCGACCCGGCCGAGCGTGTCACGCTGGACGAGTCGGTGAACATGGCCTTCCTCGTGGTGCTCGAATCGATGACGCCGGCCGAGCGCGTGGCGTTCATCCTCCATGACGTCTTCCGCTATCCCTTCGCCGAGGTGGCCGACATCGTCGGCCGCACCCCGGCGGCCTGCCGCCAGTTGGCGTCCTCGGCGCGGCGGCGCATCCGGGCCGCGCAGGCGCCCGCGACACCGACGGCTCAGCAGGCCCGCGTCGTCAGGGGCTTCAAGCAGGCGTGGGAGGCCAAGGACATCATCGCCCTCATCGGCCTGCTGTATGTCCACGCGGCGTCGTGGAAGTCCGGCTTGCCTTTGTAGAGCTCGTACGAGTCCACCCAGGAGCGGTCGGCCTTGCTGAGGGCCAGCTGGTAGACGTACTGGTGGGCGGGGTATTCGGCGCCCGCGTTCGCCAGGGGGGTGACGCCCTTGGAGGTGAAGGTGTCCAGCGCGGCGGTGAACTCCTCGAAGGAGGTCGGGGCCTTCACCTTGTACGTGTCGAAGAGGGCCTTGTTGTAGAAGACCATCGTGTACTCGGCGTAGTTGGGCACCCCGTACCACTTGCCGGAGCCCATCACGCCCTGCGCGTCGTACCGGCTGGTGGTCCGCACCCCGGAGCTGAGCGGCTTGTCCCAGCCGCGCTTGGTGACCTCGGGCGTGAGGTCGGTGAGCAGCCCCTGCTTGGAGAGCAGCCCGGCCGTGGCGTTGCCCTTGTTGTACTCCATCACGTCCGGGGCGTCGCTGGAGTTGAGGACCATCGAGGCCGTCTTCTGGATCTGCTCGAAGCCCTTCTCCTCGAACTTCACCGTGACGCCCGGGTGGGTCTTCTTGAACTCCTCGATCGCCTGCTGCCAGGCCGCGCCCATCGCGCCGTTGGGGGCCTCGTAGTGCCAGAGCTTGAGTGTCTTGCCGTCGCCGTCCCCGCCGTCCGAGCCGCATCCGGTGAGCGCCGCGGCTCCCACCAGGGCGGCGGCGGCCAGGAGGGCTGCCGTCCGTTTCCGTGCCTTCAACATCCGCCTGCCTCCGGGAGGGTGGGAGGGTTACGCACGATCGTCGAAGCGCTTCGATGGAGGAAGGTAGGTGGGGCGTCTGAGGTACGTCAATGGCGTTGACAAAATGACTAGGGGACCCGGGAGTACACCTACCGGCAACCTTCGCCCAGCGCTATGCCGACGCAGGCTTCCGCATCGCGATCCTCGAAGGTTCGGCAGTCCGGACAGAGCACCGCTGAGCCCCCGGACACGGAGTCCAGGGGCTCAGGGCGCCGCCCAACGGCGGGTGGGAACCCATTCCCACCGGTTTTACCGAGTTTGCACCCTGGGCCACAAGCGCGCGGAAATCCGCCTGTGACGGGAAGGGCGGGATGTCTCGGGGATCCGGCCCGGTGCCCAACGCCGGCTGGTCAGAGGACACGAGGGTGCCGCCGTGAGGGGCCGGGGTCTCTCCTCATCGAGGATCGGCCTTGTCGGGGCTAGCACGTCCGTCGAGCCGCCACCGACGCGCTCCTGTGATCTACACAATCGTCCCCCCGGCCGTGGTCATAGTGGTCGTCGTGGTTGTCGTGGCTTTTGAGGTCGTCGCACTCGTCGTTGCCGCTGTAACCGCCGTGACCGCTGTAACCGCTGTGGTCGCCGTTATCGCCACTGCCGTGACCGCCACTGCCGTGACCGCCACTGCCGTGACCGCCGCCGCCGGGGCCGCCGTGACCGCCGCCGGGGCCGCCGTGACCGCCGCCGTGACCGCCCGGACCGCCACCGGGACCACCGGGACCGCCCGGACCCTCATCGCCCGGACTGCCGGGAGGCCCAGGGGGGCCGGCAGGACCAGCGGGGCCGGCCGGACCGGCGGGGCCGGCGGGGCCGGCGGGGCCGGCAGGACCAGCGGGGCCGGCGGGGCCGGCCGGACCAGCGGGGCCAGGGGGGCCGGCGGGGCCAGGCGGCCCGACGGCACAGGCGGCCCTCGTAATGGTGTTGGTGTCGAGCGTGACGGCGCCATTACGTGCCAGGGCTCGGCCTTCGATCACCGCGCCGGTCTGTACCGTGATGGACGTCAGGGCCAGGATGTTGCCCTTGAAGTTGGAACTGACTTTGATCGTGGCGGAACTCCCCACCTGCCAGAACACGTTGCACGCCCGTGCTCCGTTGATGAGGAGGACGTTGCTCCCCACCTCCGCGGTCAGAGTCGAACCCATCTGGATGATGAAGACGGCGTCGGGGTCGCCCTGGGCATCGAGAGTGACTGTCCCCGTGATTCCCAGCGAGGACGAGGACGTGTAGACGCCGGGCGTCAGCGTCTGCCCGCCGAGGTCACCAGAGACGGCGGCCCCGGGTCCCCGGCTGGCCGCGTCGCTGTAGGCGATGGCGAGGTCGGCCTGCGCCCCTGCGGCGGCGGCGTCGGCCGCGTGGATCGCTCCGTTGACGATTCCGGGCGGGAAGCCCGTCACCGCCGAGCCAGGGCTCACCCCCAAATCGCCGTTGATGACGGTGGGGCCCGTATTGGTGACAGTTGAACCGGCAAGGACTGCGTAATTGGTGGCTCTCCCGAGTTGCACCGGAGCTTCTGCGGCGTGCGCAAGGCTCGAAACCATTGTGAGCGTCGCCAGCAGCGCCGCTCCGGGGATCAGCGCGAAGGTTCGCATGAGTCGACTGCGTCTACGCCCTCTGCCCGGTGGGGCGGACGGGATGGCATCCACTGCCATAGGAAGACCTCTCTTATCGGCATTTAGCTCAGTCGCCCCAGCAAGGGATCCCGAGCGCCCGTGATGACTGCTGGTCAGGCCACGGACCTCCCTGCGCGAGTCGGCCTTCCACGGTTGCCGCCCCGTAAGGAATTTCAGGGCAACAACCTTCCGGAGGTAGTGGCATGTCGGCATTCATCGAATCCCATTAATAACAACATAAAAAGCAAAACATACTAAAGGTCCATAAGGGTGATTTGGTCGAGAAATTGAAGGGGTTTAACCCATTTGCTCGGCGTGTTGTAGGTCGGCATGCATGCGGCCCAACGGCGGGTCGAGTGTGCCGTGTAGGCCCTGTTGTCGCATGGCATACGGCCAGGGGGCGGGTGGCGCTCAGTCAGGCCCGGGGCTGTGGTCGTCCTCGTCGTCAGCCCAGGGACCGCCGCAGCCGCCCCGCGCCCCCCGCCGCGGCCAGCAGGGCCAGCGCCGCGGCCGTCGCGGGGGCCGTGTAGCCCGCGTGCGGGCCCAGGTGGTCGACCGTCCAGCCGCCGGCCGCCGCGCCCGCGGAGATGCCGACGAGGAGGCCGGTGTAGACGGTCGTCATGCCCTCGTTGAGGCGGGTGGGCGGGGTCAGCCGGTGGACGAGGGTCATGCCGCTGATCATCGTCGGCGCGGTCGCCATACCCGCGACGAACAGCAGCGGGGTCAGCGTCGCCAGACCGTTCGCGGCCAGCAGGGGGAGAGCCGCCACGGCCATGGCCGCCACCCCCGCCAGGAAGCGGGTGGCCGCCGAACCGCGGACCGGCAGCGCGCCGAAGACCAGGCCCGCCACGCAGGACCCGGCCGCCTGGAGGGCGAGGACCGCGCTGCTCGCCGATCCGTGGCCGTACGACTCCACGGTCGCGACCGTCGCGACCTCCATCGAGCCGAAGACCGCGCCGGTCGCCAGGAAGGTGAGGACCACCACCCGAAGACCCGGCGAGCGCGCCAACGATCCCTCGGCGCCGCTGGAGCCGGAGCCGGAGCCGGAGCCGGAGACGGCGGTGGCGCGGGTGCGCGGTGGCGGCTCGGTGCGGCGCTGCGCCGCGAACAGCAGGGTCCCCACGACCAGCAGCACCGCCGCCGTCGCCACCCCCGCCTCCGGGAACACCGCCGTGCACAGCACCATCGCGAGCGCCGGGCCCGCCATGAAGCACACCTCGTCGACGACCTGCTCGAACGAGTTGGCCGTGTGCCGGGCGGCCGGGTCGTCGCGGTGGACGGCCGCCCAGCGGGCGCGCGTCATCGAGCCGAGGCTCGGCACGCCGGAGGAGCCCACCGCGCAGACGAACAGCGCCCAGGCCGGCGCGCCGTAGTGGACGCACAGCAGCATCGCCGTGGCCCCCAGCGCGTACACGGCGACCGCCGGAACCGCGACCCGCGCCTGGCCGTGGCGGTCCACGAGCCGACCGAGCAGCGGCCCGGTCAGGGCCGTCACCGCGAGGCCGGTGGCCGAGACCGCCCCCGCCAGGGCGTACGAGTCGCGCACCGTCGCGATCATCAGCACCATGCCGACCCCGAGCATCGACCCCGCCACCCGCCCCACGAGCCCGGCCAGCGTGAACGCGGCCGCCCCCGGCACGGCGAACAGCCGCCGGTAGGGCGCGAGCAGCGACCGGGGGGACGGGCGGGGGCCGCTGGCGGCCTCCGCCGCTCCGTCGTCAGGGTGGTCCGTGTGGTCCGTGTGGTCCGTGTCGTTCGTACGGCGTGGCGCGGCGGGCCCGGCGCCCGTACCGCGCGGCGGCGGCCCGGGCCGGGGGCCCGCAGCGGTACGGAACGCGGCGCTCGACAGACGGCGTGCCGTCGGCACCACTGGCCTGGAGGCGAGGAAGAGGATCACCCCCTTACGGTCGCGGGCCCGCCCGGGCGCGGTCCAACACCTGATGCGCGGCTATTGACGCACCTGTGTTGTCAAACGCCCGCGTGCGGTTGACTGCACAGCGTGCCCAAGGACATCGAGCCGCGCCTGCTGCGCGCCTTCACCGCCGTCGCCGACGAGTTGCACTTCACCCGGGCCGCCACCCGGCTCTACGTCGCCCAGCAGGCGCTGAGCCGGGACATCCGGCGGCTGGAGCGGGAGCTGGGCGCCGAGCTGTTCGTACGGACCACGCGGCAGGTGACGCTGACCGCCGAGGGGCAGCGGCTGCTGCCGTACGCGCGGCGGGTGCTGGAGGCGCAGGAGGAGCTGTCGGCCGCCTTCGGAGGCGGCCGGGCGGGGACGGGGGCGGGGCGGCCGCTGGTCGTGGACGTCAGCGCGCCGGTCAGCACGGGGAGCGCGGTGCTGGCCGAGGCGCGCGGCCGGGTGGCGCCCGACGTGGAGCTGGTGGCGCACTTCCACAGCGGGCTGACCGGCGCCGCCGCCGAACTGCTCGCGGGCCGGGTGGACGTCTCCTTCGGGCGGGTCGGCGGGCTGGACCCGGCGGTCCTCGCGCGCCTCGAACACCAGCTGATCCGGTACGAGCGGATGGCCGTGGTGCTGCGCGAGGACCACCCGCTGGCCCAGCTCCACGAGGTCCCCCTGGAGGCGCTCGCGGGGGAGACGCTGTACGCGGCGGCGGGCAACGCGGCCACCGCCGAGTGGACGGACCTGGCCGCGCAGCTGTTCGCGGGGCGCGGCATCGTGATGGCCGAGCCGTTTCCGCAGATCGAGGGCGTCGAGGAGTTCACCCGGGTGGTGGCCAAGCGGCGCTGGTCGGTGCTGGCGAGCTCGGTGTTCATCGCCATGCCGGGAGCGGTGCTGCGCCCGCTGACCGCCCCGGTCCCGCTGTCCCCCGTCTCCCTGGTCTGGCGCCGCGGCCTCCGCCACCCGGGCCTGGACGCCCTCCGCGAGGCAGCGGCGGCGCTCGGCGCGGCGGGAGGCTGGCTCGCCACCCCACCCGGGGCCTGGCTGCCGAGCCCGGAGGCGGAGGAGGTGGCGGAGGCGGCGGAAGCGGGGAAGGCGGCCCAGGCGGCGCGGTGAGCCTCGGCGGCGGCAGCCCGCTCCGCGCGGGCGACCCCGACCACCGCGTCCGGTCGGCGCGGTGGCGCGTCGGCCGGGCCGCGCGCGAGCCCCTCACCGCCTCGCGCGCTCGTGGGTGAGAGCAAGGTTTCGTACGCGTCACCTGCCGCCACAGCCCGGTAATCCGCGCTTCCTACCGTCGTCGGGCAGTGAGGCCGCACAGCAAGGCGACACCCGAAACCGTGGAGGCGTGATGACTGCCCCGACCACCACCCCCGCACGTAAAGGGGGCCGCTGGATAGAGCAGTGGGACCCGGAGGACGAGACCTTCTGGAGGGAGAAGGGCGAGAAGATCGCCACCCGCAACCTCCTGTTCTCCATCCTCTCCGAGCACATCGGCTTCTCCATATGGAGCCTGTGGTCGGTGATGGTCCTGTTCATGGGGCCGGAGTACGGGGTGGATCCGGCCGGGAAGTTCTTCCTGGTCGCGATGGGAACGCTGGTGGGCGGGATTCTGCGCGTCCCCTATACGTTCGCCGTCGCCCGTTTCGGCGGCCGCAACTGGACGATCGTCAGCGCGGCGCTGCTGCTGGTGCCGACGGTCGCCGCCGCCGTGGTGATGGAGCCCGGCACCTCGTACACCACCTTCATGGTGGTCGCGGCGCTCACCGGGGTCGGGGGCGGGAACTTCGCGTCCTCGATGACGAACATCAACTCCTTCTACCCGCTGAGGAAGAAGGGCTGGGCGCTCGGCCTCAACGCGGGCGGCGGCAACATCGGCGTGCCGGTCATCCAGCTCATCGGACTGCTCGTCATCGGCACGGCCGGCGCGGCGCACCCGCGCGTGGTACTCGGGGTCTACATTCCGCTGATCGTGGTCGCCGCGCTGCTCGCGGCGCTGTTCATGGACAATCTGGCGCCGGTGCGCAACGACGGCGGGGCGGTCAGGGAGGCGGCGCGGGACGCCCACACCTGGATCATGTCGTTCCTGTACATCGGCACCTTCGGCTCGTTCATCGGCTACAGCTTCGCCTTCGGCCTGGTCCTGCAGAACCAGTTCGCCCGCACCCCGCTGCAGGCCGCCTCGCTCACCTTCATCGGCCCCCTCCTCGGCTCCCTCGTCCGCCCCATCGGCGGCCGGCTCGCCGACGCGTACGGCGGCGCGCGGATCACCCTGTGGAACTTCGCCGCCATGTCCGTGGCGGCCGTGGTCGTCGTCTACGCCTCCGCGCAGAAGTCCCTGGCCGTCTTCCTCGTGGGCTTCATCGCGCTGTTCGTCTTCAGCGGGCTCGGCAACGGCTCCACGTTCAAGATGGTCCCGGGCATCTTCCAGGCCAAGGCGGTGGCGCGGGGCCTCGCGGGCGAGGAGGCCGCGGCGTACGGGCGGCGGCTGTCGGGGGCCGCGATGGGGCTGATCGGGGCGGTGGGGGCGCTCGGCGGGCTGGGCATCAACCTGGCCTTCCGGGAGGCGTTCCTGAACGCGCACAGCGGGACCCCGGCCTTCGTCTCCTTCCTCGTCTTCTACGCCCTGTGCTCCGCCGTCACCTGGGCCGTGTACCTCCGCGGGGCCCGGGCGGCCGGGCGGTCCGACGCGACACGGACGCAGGAGCCGCAGGGGGCGCGGCAACCCGCCTACGCGGACGTCTGAGCCAGGAGCCGTCCGTTACACCCGGGTAACCTCCGTGAACCGCGCCCGTTATCGGGCGGCAACAGGATGGGCGTCGAGATGAGGCCGCGGAGGGCGCCCATACGACAGCGGATCGGGACGAGAACCATGCACCGAGACCACAGCGCCGAGAGCACGGCCCCCGGGGCGCCCGCCGCGCCGGCCCCGGCCGCCGGCCCCGCCCCCACGGACCCGGTCGCCAAGGCCCCCGCCACCGGCCCCCTCGCCGGGTTCACCGTCGGCGTCACCGCCGCCCGCCGCGCGGACGAGCTGGGTGCCCTGCTGCGGCGGCGCGGCGCGGCCGTCGTGCACGCGCCCGCGCTGCGCATCGTGCCGCTCGCCGACGACGCGGAACTCCTCAGCGCCACCAAGCAGCTGCTCGACCACGCCCCCGCCCTGGTGATCGCGACCACCGCCATCGGCTTCCGCGGCTGGGTGGAGGCCGCCGACGGCTGGGGGCTGGGCGAGGCCCTGCTGGCCCGGCTGCGCGGCGCCCGGCTGCTGGCCCGCGGCCCCAAGGTGCGCGGCGCGATCCGGGCGGCGGGGCTCACCGAGGAGTGGTCCCCGGCGTCCGAGTCGCTGGCCGAGGTGCTCGACCGGCTCCTGGAGGAGGGGGTCGAGGGCAGCCGGATCGCGGTCCAGCTGCACGGCGAGCCGCTGCCCGGCTTCGTCGAGTCGCTGCGCGCGGCGGGCGCGGAGGTGGTCGGCGTACCGGTGTACCGCTGGATGCCGCCCGAGGACCTCGCCCCCCTGGACCGCCTCCTGGACGCGACGGTCGCCCGCGCCCTGGACGCCGTCACCTTCACCAGCGCCCCTGCCGCCGCGAGCCTGCTGGACCGGGCCGAGCGGCGCGGCATGCGCGAGGAGCTGCTCGACGCGCTGCGCCATGACGTGCTGCCGGCCTGCGTGGGGCCGGTCACCGCGCTGCCGCTGGAGGCCCACGACATCCCCACCAGCCAGCCGGAGCGCTTCCGCCTCGGCCCGCTCGTCCAGCTGCTGACCCGTGAGCTGCCCGGGCGCGTAAGGCCGTTGCCGGTGGCCGGGCGCCGTCTGGAGATCCGCGGCCACGCGGTGCTGGTCGACGGGGAGCTGCGGGCCGTGCCCCCGGCCGGGATGGCCCTGCTGCGCGCGCTGGCCCGCCGCCCCGGCTGGGTCGTGCCCCGCGCCGATCTGCTGCGCTCCCTGCCGGGCGCGGGGCGCGACGAGCACGCGGTCGAGACGGCGATGGCGCGCCTGCGCACGGCCCTGGGGGCGCCGAAGCTCATCCAGACGGTCGTCAAGCGCGGCTACCGGCTGGCGCTCGACCCCTCCTCGGACGCCAAGTACGCCGATGCTTGAGGCCGTTGGGGTTCCGGGCTCGCGCCGGGGCGGGCACTCTGGGAGGGCATGCCCTTCCGCGTGACCGCACGGCGACCCGAGGGAGTGACAGGAACATGACGTCGGCGTCGGCCTACGACCTGCGGTTCGACTCCGGACGGATCTGTCTGGACCTGGTGGCCACGGTCGGCGGGCGGCTGAGCGAGACCCCGGTGGAGCGGCTGGACGGGGTGGAACCGCTCAAGGCGTGGCTCGTCGGCGCCGGCCTGGTGCCCCGCGACACCGCCCTCGACGTCGTGGACGGCAGCTGGCTCGCCCGCTTCCGCGCCGCCCGCGACCTGCTCCATCGCATCGTGCACACCGAGGTCGAGGGCCGCGCCGCGGGCGCCGACCTGGAGCGGGTGAACGCCCTGGCCTCCACCGCCCCGCCCGCCGTCCGGGCCGTACGCGGCGCCGACGGCACCCTCGTACGCACCCTCGCCGCCACCCCCGACTGCGGCGCGCTGCTGGCCCAGGTCGCCCGGGACGCCGTGGAGTTGCTCACCGACCCCGTGGCGCGGGGGCAGCTGCGCCAGTGCGAGGGGGAGACCTGCTCGCTGCTCTACCTCGACACCTCGCGCGGTCGCCGCCGCCGCTGGTGTTCCAGCGAGGTCTGCGGCAACCGCGAACGCGTGGCGCGGCACCGCCGCCGGGTCACCCGCGCCTGAACCGCCCCACCCGCGCCTGAACCCGCCCCCCTCGACCGCGCGGTGGGGATTGCGCAAGGATGCTCCCCGTGACCGAGAGGACGACACCGGACGACGCGCTCATGCGCGCGCTCTACGAAGAGCACGCGGGCCCGCTTCTCGCCTTCGTCCTGCGCCTGGTCGCGGGCGACCGGCACCGCGCGGAGGACGTGGTCCAGGAGACGCTCCTGCGGGCCTGGCGCAACGCCGACCAGCTGCGGAGCACCGGCGGCTCGCTGCGCCCCTGGCTGGTGACCGTGGCCCGGCGCATCGTCATCGACGGTCACCGCGGCCGCCGGGCCCGCCCCCAGGAAGTCGACCCGACGCCCCTGCACGCCGTCCCCGCCGCCGACGAGATCGACCGCGCGCTGCGCATGATGACGATCTCCGACGCGCTCGCCGACCTCACCGACGCGCATAGGGAGGCACTGGTCGAGACATACTTCAAGGGGCGTACGGTGAACGAGGCGGCCGAGGTGCTCCGCGTACCGCCCGGGACGGTCCGGTCCCGGGTCTTCTACGCGCTGCGCGCCCTGCGGCTCTCGCTCGAGGAACGGGGGGTTACGGCATGATGCCGGCAGCGGAGGACCAGCAGCACACCGCCGTCGGTGCTTACGCCCTCGGCGTCCTGGACCCGGCGGACGCGGCCCGCTTCGAGGAACACCTGCTCGGCTGCGACCGCTGCGGCGCGGAGCTGGAGCGGCTGATGGACATCCCGCCGCTGCTGGCCGAGTTCGCCACGTCCGCCGACGGCCGGACCGTCCTCGACCCGGCCACCATCACCGCCCGCCCCGGGCCGGAGCTGCTCGGCCGGCTGATGGACGACGTCGCGAAGAGCCGCCGCGGCAACCGCAGGCGCCGGCTGTACCTGGTCGCCGCGGCCATCGCCCTGATCATCGGTGGTCCGTTCGCCGGCGCCGCGCTGACCTCGGACGACGGCGGCGGGAGCGGCGGCGGCACGGTGGCGGCCACCCCGGCGAAGGCGGCGTTCGACCAGGGCCGGAAGTCCGGCTCCACCGACCCCGGCACCGACGTCGAAGCCGTCGTCTCGCTCCAGGCCAAGGGGTGGGGCACGTCGGTGGCCCTCAAGCTGGCCAACGTGAAGGGCCCCAAGACCTGCGACCTGGTCGCCGTCGGCAAGGACGGCCACGAGGAGACCGTCACCACCTGGGCCGTGCCCAGCACCGGCTACGGCATCAAGGACGGCGACGCCTCCCGCTGGAGCAGGGAGCCGCTGTACGCCCTGGGCGGCGCGGCCATGAACCCCGACCAGATCGACCGCTTCGAGGTCCGCACTTTGGACGGCGAGCGGTTGGCCGTGGTCAAGGTCTAGCCAGGCCCCTGGTGTACGGTTGACGGCTGCCCTACGCACACAGAAGGGGGCTTGGGTGGCCGCGCACAACGCCACGCACGCGAGCCGGGAGGCGAGACCGGACAGACCCGGGCCCGCCGCCGAACGGGACGCCGCGCAACGGGACGCCGTGAACCAGGACGGTGTGAACCAGGGCGCCGGGAACCGGGACGCCGGGAACCAGGACGGCGGGAACCAGGACGGCGCTCACCAGGACGGCGGGGACGGGGTCCGCGAGCGGGAGATCCGTGGCGAGCAGGCGCATCTGGACCGCGTCTACCGCCGCCTCGAGGAGAAGATCCACGAGGCGGAGTTCCTGATGGACGACGCCGCCAAGCGCGGCCAGGTCGGCACGCCCGGCGCGCTCGCCGAGCGGGACGCCCAGGTCTTCCGCGCCGGCGTGCACCTCAACCGACTCAACAGCGAGTTCGAGGACTTCCTCTTCGGCCGCATCGACCTGCTGCTCGGCAAGGACGGGGAGCGCGGCCCGGACGGCGCGTACACCTCCGTCGAGCCCGCCGACGACGCCATCCAGCCCGGCGGCGAGGACGGCGGCGACCGCGCGGAGATCGCAGAGACCCTGCACATCGGCCGCATCGGCGTCCTGGACGCCGACTACGCCCCCCTCGTCATCGACTGGCGGGCCCCCGCCGCCGCCCCCTTCTACCGCTCCACCCCCGTCGCCCCCGGCCGGGTCGTGCGCCGCCGCGTCATCCGCAGCAAGGGCCGCCGGGTGATCGGCGTCGAGGACGACCTGCTGCGCCCCGAACTCACCGCGACCCTGGACGGCGCGGACCTGCCGGTCGTCGGCGACGGCGCGCTGATGGCGGCGCTCGGCCAGGCCCGCGGCCACACCATGCGCGACATCGTCGCCTCCATCCAGGCCGAACAGGACCTGGTGATCCGCGCCCCCGCCGCCTCCGTCACCGAGGTGGAGGGCGGCCCGGGCACCGGCAAGACCGCGGTCGCGCTGCACCGCGCGGCGTACCTGCTCTACCAGGACCGGCGGCGGTACGCGGGCGGGATCCTGGTCGTCAGCCCGACCCCGCTGCTGGTCGCCTACACCGAGGGCGTGCTGCCCTCGCTCGGCGAGGAGGGGCAGGTCGCGATCCGCGCGGTCGGGTCGCTGGTGGACGGCGCCGAGGCCACCGCGTACGACGAGCCGGCCGTGGCCCGCGTCAAGGGCTCGGCCCGGATGACGCGGGTGCTGCGCAAGGCCGCCCGCGGCGCCCTGGAGCTGCCCGCGGGCCCCGGCCGGGCCGGGCCGCCGGAGCGGCTGCGCGTCGTGGCGTTCGGCGCGCGCGTCGAGCTGGACGCGGACGAGCTGCGCCGGATCAGGCAGGCCGCGCTGGGCGGCACCGCGCCCGTCAACCTCCTGCGGCCGCGCGCCCGCCGCCTGCTGCTGGACGCGCTGTGGGCCAAGTCGGGGGCCGGCCGCCGCTACACCGACCCCGAGCTGGCCGCCGAGGCGCGCGAGGGGTTCGACGAGGACATCTCCACCGAGGACGACTTCCTCGGCTTCCTGGACGCCTGGTGGCCCGAGCTCACCCCGCGCTCCGTGCTGGCCGCGATGGCCGACGAGAAGCGGCTGGGGCGCTGGTCCCGGCGGGTGCTGACGCAGCGCGAAGTGCGGCAGCTCGCCCGCTCGCTGGCCCGGCTCGGCGAGGACGGCCGGGGGCCGCTGTCCGTGCACGACGTGGCGCTGCTGGACGAGCTGCACACCGTCCTGGGCGCCCCGGCCCGGCCCGCCAGGCCCCGCGAGGCCGACCCGCTGGACCAGCTCACCGGCCTGGAGGAGCTGACCACCTTCGCCGACCGCACCGCGCGGCGCCGCGGCCGCGCGGACCGGGCCGAGCAGGAGCGCGCCGACTACGCCCATGTGATCGTCGACGAGGCGCAGGACCTCACCCCCATGCAGTGGCGCATGATCGGGCGGCGCGGCCGCCACGCCACCTGGACGGTGGTCGGGGACCCGGCGCAGAGCTCCTGGTCGGACCCGGAGGAGGCGGCCGAGGCCCGCGCCGAGGCGCTGGGCAGCCGCCCGCGCCGCCGCTTCACGCTGACCGTGAACTACCGCAACCCGGCGGAGATCGCCGAGGTCGCGGCGAAGGTGCTCGCGCTCGCCATGCCCGGCGCCCAGGCGCCCGAGGCGGTCCGCTCCACCGGCCTGGCGCCGCGCTTCGCACCCGCGGCGGACGGGGACGGGGCCGACGGGGCGCTGGCGGCGCGGGTGCGCGAGGAGGCGCGGCGGCTGCTGGACGAGGTGGACGGCACGGTCGGCGTGGTCGTCGCCATGCGGCGGCGCGCGGCGGCGCGCCGCTGGCTGGAGGGGCTCGGCGACCGCGTGGTGGCCCTGGGCAGCCTGGAGGCCAAGGGCCTGGAGTACGACGCGACGGTCGTGGTCTCGCCCGCGGAGATCGCCGACGAGTCCCCGGCGGGGCTGCGCGTGCTGTACGTGGCGCTGACCCGCGCCACGCAGCGGCTGACCGTGGTGCCGGGGGAGCGGGACGACCCCGACGAGCACGGCGTCCCCGATCTGCTCCGCGACTGACCTGTTCCGGGACCGCTCCGCTCCGGGGAGTGCTCGAGCCGCTCCGGGACCGGAGCAGCCCCGGGCGGAAAATCAACCCGTGGGGGAGGGAATCACTTCCGGGGATGGTTTGTTAGCCTTGCTGTGGCACCGGCTCGATCCAAGCCCCCGGGCCCAACCTTCGTCGCTTCGAGCGACCACTTGCCGCGAGGCGAGCATGGCGGGTCGGTGCCACTCAGACCGTTGAAGAGGTCCGCGTCAGCCTTCAGGGCGCGGGCCTCTTTCGTTTGCTGAACAATATTTCCGAAACTCGGGCCCGGTTACCAGGTACCGGAAGGTAGGTGCAACTATCTGAGGACGCGGCCCGGCAACCACTACCGCGGCCCCGGACAACCTGAAACAAGGGAAAGCAGAGGAAGTCGGCCATGGCAACGGCGCCCAGCGTCTCGTACTCGATGACGGTCCGGCTGGAGGTCCCCGCGAGCGGCACGGCGGTCAGCCAGCTCACCACGGCCGTGGAGTCCTCCGGTGGCTCGGTCACCGGCCTCGACGTGACCGCGTCCGGTCACGAGAAGCTCCGTATCGACGTCACCATCGCCGCGACCTCCACCGCGCACGCCGACGAGATCGTCGAGAAGCTGCGCGGCATCGAGGGCGTCTCGCTCGGCAAGGTCTCCGACCGTACGTTCCTGATGCACCTCGGCGGCAAGATCGAGATGTCGTCGAAGCACCCCATCCGCAACCGCGACGACCTGTCCATGGTCTACACCCCGGGCGTCGCCCGCGTCTGCCAGGCCATCGCCGACAACCCCGAGGACGCCCGCCGCCTCACCATCAAACGCAACAGCGTCGCGGTGGTCACCGACGGCTCCGCGGTGCTGGGCCTGGGCAACATCGGCCCCAAGGCCGCGCTGCCCGTCATGGAGGGCAAGGCGGCCCTGTTCAAGCGCTTCGCCGGCATCGACGCCTGGCCGCTGTGCCTGGACACCCAAGACAGTGATGAAATCGTCGCGATCGTGAAAGCGATCGCCCCCGGCTTCGCGGGAATCAACCTGGAGGACATCTCCGCCCCCCGCTGCTTCGAGATCGAGGCCCGGCTGCGCGAGGCGCTGGACATCCCGGTCTTCCACGACGACCAGCACGGCACCGCGATCGTGGTGCTCGCCGCCCTCACCAACGCGCTGCGCGTGGTCAACAAGAAGATCGGCGACGTGCGGGTGGTCATGTCCGGCGCGGGCGCGGCCGGCACCGCGATCCTCAAGCTGCTGATCGCCGCGGGCGTGCGCCACGCGGTGGTCGCGGACATCCACGGCGTGGTGCACGCCGGGCGCGAGGACCTGGCCGGCGCGAACGGCAACGGCGACATGGCCGCGCTGCGCTGGATCGCCGACAACACCAACCCCGAGGGCGTCACCGGCACGCTCAAGGAGGCCGTGCGCGGCGCCGACGTCTTCATCGGCGTCTCCGCCCCGAACGTCCTGTCCGGCGAGGACGTGGCCGCCATGGCGGACGACGCGATCGTCTTCGCGCTGGCCAACCCCGACCCCGAGGTGGACCCGGCGATCGCCCGCCAGACCGCCGCCGTGGTCGCCACCGGCCGCTCCGACTTCCCGAACCAGATCAACAACGTGCTGGTCTTCCCGGGCGTCTTCCGCGGCCTGCTCGACGCCCAGTCGCGTACGGTGAACGACGACATGATGCTGGCCGCGGCCCGGGCCCTGGCGGACGTCGTCCACGACGATGAGCTGAACGCCAACTACATCATCCCGAGTGTCTTCAACGACAAGGTCGCGGGTGCGGTCGCCGGGGCCGTGCGGGCCGCCGCCAAGGCTGTGACCGGTACCACGGCGGTCTAGGCCGGGCTCGGCGCGTCGTACGGCGCGTCGGGTGGCGTTCAGCCGATCGGGCCCCCTTAGGGTGTCGGCAGAAACGGCCGCCACGGCGCTATCCGTGCGACTCACCAGGGCCCCGGATTGGCTTTCCCGCCACAGGTGGGGGCAGGATGCGTTCCGGGCGCGAGGGTCTGAACAGCAGACCCGGGTCCGGGGACTGTCCGAGGGCCCTGGCAGCATCGGCTTCGATCTCACGCCTACTGGCAAGATGAACACGGGAGTACAAAATGAACCGCAGTGAGCTGGTGGCCGCTCTGTCCGAGCGCGCCGAGGTGACCCGAAAGGACGCCGACGCCGTTCTGGCCGCCCTCGCCGAGGTGACCGGAGAGGTCGTCGCGAAGGGCGACGAGAAGGTCACCATCCCCGGCTTCCTCACCTTCGAGCGCACCCACCGTGCCGCTCGCACCGCGCGCAACCCGCAGACCGGTGAGCCGATCGAGATCCCGGCCGGCTACAGCGTGAAGGTCTCCGCGGGCTCCAAGCTCAAGGAAGCCGCCAAGGGCAAGTAAGACCCCATGCGAAAGGGGCGGCCACCCCGCTGATGGGTGGCCGCCCCTTTCGGCGTTCCTGGGGCCCTCTGAGGCCGTTTCCGGGGCCTTAGGCCTTCTCCCCGGCCCCCGGCAGCTCCACCTTCGCGCCCAGCTCCACGAGCTTGTCCATGAAGTTCTCGTAGCCGCGGTTGATCAGGTCGATGCCGTGGACCCGGGAGGTGCCCTGGGCCGCCAGGGCCGCGATGAGGTACGAGAAGCCGCCGCGCAGGTCGGGGATGACCAGGTCCGCGCCCTGCAGCTTGGTCGGGCCCGACACGACCGCCGAGTGCAGGAAGTTCCGCTGGCCGAAGCGGCAGGCGGAGCCGCCCAGGCACTCGCGGTAGAGCTGGATATGCGCGCCCATCTGGTTCAGCGCGGAGGTGAAGCCCAGCCGCGACTCGTACACCGTCTCGTGGACGATGGACAGCCCGGAGGCCTGGGTCAGGGCCACGACCAGGGGCTGCTGCCAGTCGGTCTGGAAACCGGGGTGGACGTCCGTCTCCAGGGCGATCGCGTTGAGCTTGCCGCCCGGGTGCCAGAACCGTATCCCCTCGTCGTCGATGTCGAAGGCGCCGCCGACCTTGCGGTAGGTGTTGAGGAAGGTCATCATCTCGCGCTGGCTGGCGCCGCGCACGTAGATGCTGCCCTCGGTCGCGAGCGCCGCACTGGCCCAGGAGGCGGCCTCCAGGCGGTCGGGCAGGGCGCGGTGGTTGTAGCCGCCGAGCTTGTCGACGCCGGTGATGCGGATCGTCCGGTCGGTGTCCATGGAGATGATCGCGCCCATTTTCTGCAGGACGCAGATCAGGTCCTCGATCTCCGGTTCGACCGCCGCGTTGGAGAGTTCCGTCACACCCTCGGCGAGCACCGCCGTCAGCAGCACCTGCTCGGTGGAGCCGACCGACGGGTACGGCAGGCGGATCTTGGCGCCGCGCAGCCGGTGCGGGGCCTCCAGGTACTGGCCGTCCGCCCGCTTCTCGATCGTGGCGCCGAACTGCCGCAGCACGTCGAAGTGGAAGTCGATCGGCCGGCCGCCGATGTCGCAGCCGCCCAGGCCGGGGATGAAGGCGTGGCCGAGGCGGTGCAGCAGCGGACCGCAGAACAGGATCGGGATGCGCGAGGAGCCCGCGTGGGCGTCGATGTCGGCGACGTTGGCGCTCTCCACGTGGGTCGGGTCCAGCACCAGCTCGCCGGCCTCGTCACCGGGGCGTACCGTGACGCCGTGCAGCTGGAGCAGCCCGCGCACCACCCGCACGTCGCGGATGTCGGGGACGTTGCGCAGCCGGCTCGGCCCGCTGCCGAGCAGCGCGGCGACCATGGCCTTGGGCACGAGGTTCTTCGCGCCGCGGACACGGATCTCGCCTTCGAGCGGGGTGCCGCCATGGACGAGCAGGACATCGTTCGAGCGGGTCATCTGGTCTCGCGTTCCTGGGACGGTCGGGGGCCAAAAGGCAAGAGTAATGGCCGCGGAGAGCGCCTCCGCATGCCCGAGGTACCCACAGAACCGACATGAATGTGTCACAACACGTTCGGTTCGGAGCGGAAAGCGGACGGTTACATGCGCCGTGCCTGCTGTCGTACGCCCCGACCTGCTCTCATACGGGACTCGTCTTCCACTCCCCCTCCGGGGCCGACATGCGGGATCATGTGTCCATGACCGAGGTGTCCTCGCTCACAGGACGGCTGCTTGTCGCGACACCGGCGCTGGCGGACCCGAACTTCGACCGCGCGGTGGTGCTCCTCCTCGACCACGACGAGGAGGGGTCGCTGGGCGTGGTGCTCAACCGCCCGACCCCGGTAGGGGTCGGCGACATCCTGGAGTCCTGGGCCGCGCTGGCCGGCGAGCCGGGGGTGGTGTTCCAGGGCGGCCCGGTGTCGCTCGACTCCGCGCTGGGCGTCGCCGTGGTCCCGGGCGAGGCCGGCAGAGCCTCCTCCGTGACCGAGGACGGCCCGCTCGGCTGGCGCCGGGTGCACGGCGCGATCGGACTGGTCGACCTGGAGGCGCCGCCCGAGCTGCTGGCCGCCGCCGTCGGCTCGCTGCGGATCTTCGCGGGCTACGCCGGATGGGGGCCGGGGCAGCTGGAGGACGAGCTGTCCGAGGGCGCGTGGTACGTGGTGGAGTCCGAGCCGGGCGATGTCTCCTCGCCCGCCCCGGAGCGGCTGTGGCGGGCGGTGCTGCGCCGCCAGCGCAGCGAACTGGCGATGGTCGCCACCTATCCGGACGATCCCTCGCTCAATTGAGGGCGGCCGCCCAACTGGGAGCGGTGGGTGGCGGGTGGCGCGCGGCGGCGAACACCGGCCGGCGCCGAGGGGAGGCGCTGAGCCGTCGTTCGCCCGGAGCCTGAGTACCCTAGGGCTGTATGAGCACTCTTGAGCCCGAGCGCGGGGCAGGCACGGGGACCCTCGTTGAGCCGACACCGCAGGTGTCGCACGGTGACGGCGACCACGAGCGCTATGCCCACTATGTACAGAAGGACAAGATCATGGAGAGCGCGCTCTCCGGATCGCCGGTGGTCGCCCTGTGCGGCAAGGTCTGGGTCCCGGGTCGCGACCCGAAGAAGTACCCGGTCTGCCCGATGTGCAAGGAGATCTTCGACGGCATGGGCGCCGGCGGCGACAAGGACAAGGACGGCGGCAAGAAGTAAGCCTTCCGCCTCCGGCGCACCGCCGGAGACGAGCCCCGCGCGCGGCACGTCCGGCCCGCGCCCCCTCGACCGGGGCGCGGGCCGGACGTGTGCCCGCATCTCGGCGGGGAGTTGCCGGGCGGCTGAGCAGCGGCCGCTCGGGGCAGTGAAGCAGTGGCAGGCCGAGCCCTGCCGCGCAGCCCCACTCGCCACGAGGCTTCGCTCGCCGCGAGGCCACCCGCCGGGAAGGCACTTGCCATGAAGCTGACGGATCCGATCCCGGCGCCCAGCAGCGCGCACGAGCCGCTGTCCGGCGCCGGCCACCTCCTGGACGCCACGACCCCGCTGGCGGCGGGGCCGGGCACCGAGCCCACCGCGCGCTGGCTGCGCGCCACGGTCGGCGCCGCCACCGGCCTGCCGCTCGCGCCCGGCCAGGACCACGACAGCGGCGTCGTCCTCCGGATCAGCCCCGAGATCGAGCGGAAGCTGGGCCCCGAGGGCTACCGCCTCGCCGTCGACGGCCACGCCGTCCGGATCGACGGCGGCGGCCCGGCCGGCGTCTTCTGGGGCGCGCAGACGCTCCGTCAGCTGCTGGGGCCCGAGGCCCACCGCCGGGCTCCGATCGCGCCCCGCGAGCGGTGGGAGGTGCCCGCCGGCGTGATCGAGGACGCCCCGCGCTTCGCCTGGCGCGGTCTGATGCTGGACGTCGCGCGGCACTTCATGCCCAAGGGCGATCTGCTCGCCTACGTCGACCTCATGGCCGCGCACAAGCTCAATGTGCTCCACCTGCACCTGACGGACGACCAGGGCTGGCGCCTGGAGATCCGCCGCTACCCCAGGCTCACCGAGGTCGGCGCCTGGCGCGAGCGCAGCAAAGTCGGCCCTCGCGACTCGCCGCTGTGGGACGAGCGCCCGCACGGCGGCTACTACACCCAGGACGACATCCGCGAGATCGTCGCCTACGCCGCCGAGCGGCACATCACCGTCGTCCCGGAGATCGACATCCCCGGACACTCGCAGGCCGCCATCGCCGCGCACCCGGAACTGGGCAACACCGACGTCATCGACACCGCCTCCCTCGGAGTCTGGACCACCTGGGGCATCAATCCGAACGTACTCTCACCCACCGACACCACGCTGCGCTTCTACGAGAACGTCCTGGAGGAGGTCCTGGAACTCTTCCCCGGCACCTTCGTCCACCTCGGCGGCGACGAGTGCCCCAGGGAGCAGTGGCAGGCCTCCCCGGCCGCCCGGGACCGCGTCCGCGAGCTGGGCCTGGCCGGCGTGGACCAGCTTCAGGGCTGGCTGCTGGGGCACTTCGGCCGCCGGCTCGCCGAGCGCGGCCGCCGCCTGATCGGCTGGGACGAGATCCTGGAAGGCGTCCTCCCGGAAGCCGGCCTGCCCGAGGGCGCCGCCGTCCAGTCCTGGCGCGGCTACGCGGGCGGCATCGCGGCCGCCAGGGCCGGCCACGACGTCGTCATGTGCCCCAAGCAGCACGTGTACTTCGACTACCGCCAGGCGCCGGGCGACGACGAGCCGGTGCCCCTCGGCTACGTACGCACACTGGAGGACGTCTACCGCTTCGAGCCGGTTCCGCCCCAGCTCACCGGCGCCGACGCGGAGCGCGTGCTCGGCGCCCAGGCCAACGTGTGGACGGAGCTGACGGAGGACCGGCGGCGCGTGGACTACCAGACCTTCCCCCGCCTCGCCGCCTTCGCCGAGACCGTCTGGTCCTCCCTCCCGCCCCCGTCCGAACGGGACTTCGAGGGCTTCCAGGAGCGCATGGCGGCCCACTACGCCCGCCTGGACGCGCTCGGCGTGGAGTACCGGCCTCCCGGCGGCCCGCGCCCCTGGCAGCGGCGCCCGGGCGTATCCGGACGTCCGATCGACGGGTCGCCCCCGATCGTGTGAGGCACACCGGAAGGTGCGCCCCCCGGCGGCATGCGCCTGGGACCGTGGGTCCCCGGCGCAACCCCAAGTCGTACGAGGGTCCCTGAAACGTGGCAATCCACACCTGGCGGAGACGTCGTCCCAAACCCGTACCATCCCCTTGGTCGGGGACGGATCCATGCTTGACGGACCCTCGCGACGGCGGACTCGGAAGATGTGCCAGAGTTGCCACGTCCGGGCTGTCAGCACGTACCGTACGGCGCAACAGCCGGGACACCGGGGAAGGGGCAGCTGGGTTGACCACGCACGCACCGCAGGCGGCGCACACGGTGACGTTGCCGGGCACGCTCGACGAGGCCGTGGCGGCGCTGGCCGCCATGCCCGCCGCCGTGCCCGTCGCGGGCGGCACCGATCTGATGGCCGCCGTCAACTCCGGGCTGCTGCGGCCCGCCGCCCTCGTCGGTCTCGGCCGGATCAGCGAGATCCGGGGCTGGCGCTACCTGGACGGCCACGCCCTGCTCGGCGCCGGACTCACCCACGCCCGCATGGGCCGCCCCGACTTCGCCGCGCTCATCCCGGCGCTGGCCGCCGCCGCCCGCGCGGCCGGGCCGCCGCAGATCCGCAACGCGGGCACGCTCGGCGGGAACATCGTCACCGCCGCCCCCACGGGCGACGCGCTGCCGGTGCTCGCCGCGCTGGAGGCCACGGTCATCATCGCCGGGCCCGAGGGCGCGCGCCGTGAGATCCCGGTCAGCCATCTGCTGGCCGGCGTGGAGATGCTGCGGCCCGGTGAACTCGTCGGGTTCGTACGGGTGCCGATCCTCCACGCGCCCCAGGCCTTCCTGAAGGCCACCGGCCGCACCGGCCCGGGCCGGGCCACGGCCTCGGTCGCCGTGGTGCTCGACCCGGCGCGGCGCGGGGTGCGCTGCGCGGTCGGCGCGGTCGCGCCCATGCCGCTGCGCCCGCTGGAGGCCGAGCGCTGGGTGGCCTCGCTCATCGACTGGGACGGCGACCGGGGCCGCCTCGACCCGCAGGTGGCCGCCGCCTTCGGCGAGTACGTCGCCGCCGCCTGCATTCCCGACCCGGCTCCGCCCGCCGACGGCTCCGAGCCGGTGCCCCTGCCGCCCGCCGCGATCCATCTGAGGCGTACGGTGGCAGCCCTGGCCCGCCGAGCATTGGGGAGGGCACTCGCGTGAGTGACGAACAGCAGCCGCACCGGCCGGATCCCGGGAGCGGGTGGCAGCCGATGCCGCACGGCCCCGAGTACGACGCGGAGGCCACCGGCTTCGTGCAGCTGCCGCCCGACCACTCGCTCCAGGACCCGGCCGCCCTCGCGGGCGGGTGGGACCCGCTCGCGGCCCCCGGCACCGGCTACACGCCCCCGCCCATGACGGGCGTGCCCGGCGCGCCCTCGCAGGGCGGCCAGTGGCAGCCGACGGCGCACGACCCCGGCGCGCACGGGCAGCCGACCCCCCCGGCGGGTGATCCCGCCGGGACCGGGCACTGGTCGCTGCCGATGGACGCCGGCGCGGACGCCTCCGGGCAGTGGGCGCAGCCCGGACAGGGCGGTGACTCGGGCGAGTACGCCTACGGGGGACGCCAGGACCCGCACGCCCCGCACCACGCGCACGACCCGCACGACCCGCATGGGAACGGGGGGTGGGACCTGCCCGCCGCCGGGCAGGGGCAGGCCGGCCAGCCGGGTCAGGCCGGGCAGTGGTCGATCCCCTTCGCCGCCGACGACGGCTACGACGAGACCGGCGCGTATCCGGTGAACGACCCGGCCGCCGCGGCCCAGTGGCAGGTGCCCGAGGCGCCCGGCGGCCAGTGGGGCGCCCCGGCCGTGGGCGACCACGGGGTCGAGGAGAGCGGCGAATACCCGGTCGTCGAGCACCCCGGCCCGGCGGCGTCTCCGTACGGCGCGCACGACACCGCGCAGTGGGCGATGCCCTACGCCGACGGCACGCACGAGCAGCAGAGCGGGCCCGACCCGCACGGCCACGCCCAGCCGCACGCTCAACCGCACGCCCAGCAGGGCCAGGTGGGTCAGAGGGGCCAGACCGGGCAGACCGGCCAGTGGTCGTTTCCGGTGGCCGGTGACGACGGCGCCGAGGACTCCGGCGAGTACGCGCTCGGCGACCACGCCCTCCGCCCCGCCCCCGCCCCGCAGCGGCTCAGGGGCCCCGCCCGGCGCCGCCTGAGGCTGCCCGGCGGCGCCCACGAGGTGGACGACTGGCCCGAGGAGTTGACGCACGGCGGCCAGGGCGGCGCCGACGCGCACGAGGGCGCGGGGACCCCGCCGCACGGAGTGGTGCCCACGGGCGGCCGCGGCGGGTTCGTGGACGACGGTTACGACGAACACGGCGGCTACGACGGACCGGCGGACGACGGCTCCGCGCACGAGGGCTCCGCGCACGAGGACCAGGGCGCGACCCCGCCGCACGGCGTCGCCGCCGAGGGCACGCCCTCCGAGGCGCCTGATGCCCTTGAGGCGGCGGGGGCCGCGGAGGCGGCCGAAGCGTTCGAGGCCCCCGAGGTACCTGAGGCACTGGAACCTGTCGAGGCAGCAGAAGCTCCCGAGGCACACCAGGCTCCCGAGGTACACCAGGCACCCGCGGGTCCCGCACAGGCCGGGGATTCGGCCGAGTTGGCGCTGGACGGCCAGGGCGCGCCCCTCGCCGACGCCGACCCGTCGGCCGGTGACGGCGCGTCCGCCGACGGCGGCGAGCCACCCGCCGCCGAGGCGGCCCCCGAAGCAGCCGAGCCCGCCGCACCGGCCGACGCGCCGGACGCGGCAGCCGCGGCGGACCCGGCGGCCCCAGCCCTCGCAGAAGCCACAGACGCGACAGACGCGACAGAGGCGACAGACGCCCCGGCAGACCCTCAGCCGGACGACGCCGACGCGGCCCTCCAGGTCGACGGCGAGCACCCCAGCGCCTCGTACGTCCTGCACGTCAACGGCGCCGACCGGCCCGTCACCGACGCCTGGATCGGCGAGTCGCTGCTGTACGTACTGCGCGAGCGGCTGGGCCTGGCCGGGGCCAAGGACGGCTGCTCGCAGGGCGAGTGCGGCGCCTGCTCCGTGCAGGTCGACGGGCGGCTGGTCGCCTCCTGCCTGGTGCCCGCCGCGACCGCCGCGGGCTGCGAGGTCCGTACGGTCGAGGGCCTGGCCGTGGACGGGCAGCCGTCGGACGTGCAGCGCGCGCTGGCCGCCTGCGGGGCGGTGCAGTGCGGGTTCTGCGTGCCGGGCCTGGCGATGACCGTGCACGACCTGCTGGAGGGCAACCACTCCCCGACCGACCTGGAGACCCGCCAGGCGATCTGCGGGAACCTGTGCCGCTGCTCCGGCTACCGCGGCGTGGTCGACGCGGTGCGCCAGGTCGTCACGGAAAGGGAGGCGGCGGCCGCCGCCGACGCGGAGGAGGCGGCGCAGCACGACGGGCAGGAAGCCGCCGCCCGCATCCCGCACCAGGCCGGCCCGCCGGGCATCAACGGCGCCGGTGGCAACGGCGGCTTCGACGGCAGCGGCACGGGCAGCGGGAGGGCGACGGCATGACTGGAATCGCGGACGGCACCGGCGCCGCCACCGCCACCCCCGCCGCCGGAGTCCCCCTCACGCCCAAGGAGCCGCCGACCATCGGCCTCGGCGTGTCGCTGGAGCCCGCCGACGCCGTCGCCAAGACCTCCGGCACCTTCCCGTACGCGGCCGACCTGTGGGCCGAGGGGCTGCTGTGGGCCGCCGTGCTGCGCTCCCCGCACCCGCACGCCCGTATCGTCTCGATCGACACCGCGGCCGCCGCCCGGATGCCGGGCGTCCGGGCCGTGGTGACGCACGCCGACGTCCCGGGCGACGCCTCGCACGGCCGCCGGGTCGCCGACCGCCAGGTCTTCGCCAAGGACGTGGTGCGCCACCACGGCGAGCCGATCGCCGCGGTCGCCGCCGACCACCCCGACACCGCCCGGCTGGCCGCCGCGGCCATCGCCGTCGAGTACGAGGTGCTGGAGCCGGTCACCGACCCCGAGCAGGCGTTCGCCGCCGAGCCGCTGCACCCCGACGGCAATCTGGTGCGCCACATCCCGCTGCGCTTCGGCGACCCGGACGTGGTCGGCGAGGTCATCGTCGAGGGCCTGTACCGGATCGGCCGTCAGGACCCGGCGCCCATCGGCGCCGAGGCCGGTCTGGCGGTCCCGCGCCCCGACGGCGGCGTGGAGATCTACACGGCCTCCACCGACCCGCACGCCGACCGCGACCTGGCCGCCGCCTGCTTCGGCCTGGAGCCGGAGCGGGTCAAGGTCGTGGTCACCGGCGTGCCCGGCGCCATGGGCGAGCGCGAGGACCCCGGCATGCAGCTGCCCCTCGGCCTGCTGGCGCTGCGCACCGGCCACCCCGTCAAGCTCGCCGCGACCCGCGAGGAGTCCTTCCTCGGCCACGCCCACCGCCACCCGACCCTGCTGCGCTACCGCCACCACGCCGACGCCGAGGGCAAGCTGGTGAAGGTCGAGGCCCAGATCCTGCTGGACGCGGGCGCGTACGCCGACTCCTCCGCGGACGCGCTGGCCGCCGCGGTGTCCTTCGCCTGCGGCCCGTACGTCGTGCCGCACGCGTTCATCGAGGGCTGGGCGGTGCGCACCAACAACCCGCCCTCCGGCCATGTCCGCGGCGAGGGCGCCATGCAGGTGTGCGCCGCGTACGAGGGCCAGATGGACAAGCTCGCGGCCAAGCTGGGCATCGACCCGGCCGAGATCCGGCTGCGCAACGCCATGGCGACCGGCGATCTGCTGCCCACCGGCCAGACCGTCACCTGCCCCGCCCCCGTCGCCGAACTGCTGCGCGCCGTACGGGACGCCCCGCTGCCCCCGCTCCCCGAGGACGACCCCGAGGAGGAGTGGCTGCTGCCCGGCGGCCCCGAGGGCGCCGGCGAGCCGGGCGCGGTGCGGCGCGGCGTCGGCTACGCGCTGGGCATGGTGCACATGCTGGGCGCCGAGGGGGCCGACGAGGTGTCCACGGCCACGGTCAAGGTCACCGGCTCGGTGGCCACCGTCATCTGCGCGGCCGTCGAGACCGGCCAGGGCTTCACCACCCTGGCCCGCCAGATCGTGCAGGAGATCCTCGGCATCGAGGAGGTGCACGTCGCCCCGGTCGACACCGACCAGCCCCCGGCCGGCCCCGCCGCGCGCGGCCGCCACACCTGGGTGTCGGGCGGCGCGGTCGAGCGGGCCGCGAAGATGGTCCGCACCCAGCTGCTCCAGCCGCTCGCGCACAAGTTCGGCATGTCCACCGAGCTGCTGACCATCGCCGACGGAAAGATCACCTCGTATGACGGGGTGCTCTCCACGACCGTCGACGAGGCGCTGGAGGGCAAGGAGCTGTGGGCCACCGCGCAGTGCCGCCCGCACCCCACCGAGCCACTGGACGAGACCGGCCAGGGCGACGCCTTCGTCGGCCTCGCCTTCTGCGCCGTACGCGCGGTGGTCGACGTCGACATCGAGATCGGCGCGGTGCGCGTGGTGGACATGACGGTCGCCCAGGACGTCGGCCGGGTGCTCAACCCCCGCCAGCTCGCGGCCCGGATCGAGGCGGGCGTCGCCCAGGGCATCGGCGCGGCCCTCACCGAGAACCTGCGCACCTCCCGCGGCGTGATCCGCCACCCGAACCTCACCGGCTACACCCTGCCGACCGCCGTGGACGTTCCCGACATCCGCATCGTCAAACTCGTCGAGGAGCGCGACGTGGTCGCCCCCTTCGGTGCCAAGGCCGCCAGCGCGGTGCCGGTCGTCACCACCCCGGCGGCGGTGGCCGCCGCGGTCCGCTCGGCCACCGGGCGCCCGGTCAACAGGCTGCCGATCCGCCCCCAGTCGGCGGTCGTCAACAGAACCTGATCGCGGTTCGAGTCTGAGGGGGTGGGCTGGTGAGCGCGCGCGTCCTGGTCGCCGAGGACGACGAGAAGCAGGCGAGGCTGATCCGGATCTATCTGGAACGGGAGGGAAACGCCGTCCAGACCGTCCACGACGGCCGCTCGGCCATCGACCGGGCCAGGGCCATCCGCCCCGACCTCATCGTGCTCGATGTGATGATGCCGCAGGTCGACGGCCTGGACGTGTGCCGCATCCTGCGCACCGAGTCCCAGGTGCCGATCCTGCTGCTGACCGCGCGGTCCACCGAGGAGGACATGCTCCTCGGGCTCGACCTCGGCGCCGACGACTACATGACCAAGCCGTACAGCCCCCGGGAGCTGACCGCGCGCGTCAGGGCCCTGCTGCGGCGGTCCCGGGCCGCCGGCGGGGAGCCGACGGTCATCAGGGCCGGGGCGCTGGAGATCGACACCGCGCGCTTCGAGGTGCGGCTGGCGGGCGAGGTGATCGCGCTGACCGGCAAGGAGTTCGCCATCCTGGCCCTGCTGGCGGGCGAGCCGGGGCGCGCCTTCACCCGGGCGCAGATCATCGACCGCGTCTTCGGCTTCGAGCAGAACGTGCTGGAGCGGACCGTGGACGCGCATGTGATGAACCTGCGCCGCAAGCTGGAGCGCGGGCCCGGGGCGCCCCGCATGCTGGAGACCGTCTACGGGCGCGGCTACCGGCTCGCGGACCCGGACCGGTGAGCTTCCGGCTGCGGGCGCTGGCCCTGGTGATGCTGCTCGTCGTCGCCGCCACCGCCGCCACCGCCTGGCTGACCCTGCGCCAGGCCTCGCGCCAGGCCAACGAGACCGCCGCCGCGGACCGGGCCGACATCAACCGCGTCACGAGCGAGCTGCGCCAGTACGGCCTGCGGCACGGCACCTGGGACGGCGTCGCCCCCGCCGTACGCGAGCTGGCCACCGCCACCGGGCAGCGGATACGGGTCACCACCACGACCGGGTCCGGGGCGGTGCTGGCCGACTCGGACGTCCTCATGGGCCGCGAGCCCCGCAGGACCGGCCCCGGCGCCCCGCTCCTGGTGGACCCGCGCCCCGAACTGCGGCTGCCCGCCGGGCTGGCGCCTGTGGCGGCCTTCAAGATCACCACCGTGGAGATCGCCCGGTACCGCTCCGGGGCGGCGTACGCGGCGTGCCTGACCCGGGCGGGCACCGAGGTGACGGTCGGCCGGGACGAGCACGGCGTCCCGACGTACGCGGCGGGCCGTAAGGCCGGAGACGGCGGCACGCCGACGCCGGGCGGATCCTGCCGGCGCGCGAAGACGTCATCGACGCAGTACGCCCGGTATGACGAGGCCGCGAAAACCTGCCTGTCGGACGCGGACGCGGACGCGGGCGCGGACGCGGGTGCGGGTGCGGGCGCGGGTGCGGGCGGGCGGGCGGGCAGCACCCCCTGCCTTCAGCGGGTCTTCGCGGAGCAGATCAGCGACGCCGCCCCGCCGCCCCTCCAGGTCCGGCTCGGCGCCCTCGACGACCCCCCGTCCACCCTCGCCGCCGCGCCCGCGGTCACCGTGGCCGTGGCCGTCGCCGCGGCGGCGATCCTCGGCGCGCTGCTGCTCAGCCGTACGGTGCTGCGCCCGGTCAGCGCCCTGACCGCGGCCTCCCGCGGCCTCGGCGAGGGCGACCTGGCCCGGCGGGTGCCCGTGACGGGCCGGGACGAGATCGCCGAACTCGGCCGCTCCTTCAACCGCATGGCCGAATCACTCCAGGCCAGCGAGGAGCGGCAGCGCCGACTCGTCGGGGACGTCGCGCATGAGCTGCGCACCCCGCTGGCCAATCTGCGCGGCTATCTCGAGGCGCTGCGCGACGGGGTCGTCGAGCCGGACCCCGAGCTGCTGGACTCGCTCCACGAGGAAGTCCTGCTCCAGCAGCGGATCGTCGACGACCTCCAGGACCTGGCGCTCGCCGAGGCGGGCGCCCTCACCTACCACCGCGACCACACCGACCTGGGCGAGCTGCTGGAGACCTGCCGCACCGCCCACCGGGCCCAGGCCGAGCGCGCCGGGGTCACCCTCACCGCCACGGTGCCCGCCGCGCCCGTGTACGCGCACGCCGACGCAGACCGGCTGCGGCAGGCCGTCGGCAACCTGGTGAGCAACGCCGTACGGGCCACCGCGCCCGGCGGCGGCGTCCGGCTGACCCTGGAGCGCCGCGCCGCGGAGGCCGTCGTACGGGTGAGCGACACCGGGCACGGCATCCCCGCCGAGCAGTTGCCGCACGTCTTCGAGCGCTTCTGGCGGGCCGACGCCGCGCGGGGGAGGGCCACCGGCGGCAGCGGGCTGGGGCTGTCCATCACACGCCAGATCGTGAAGGACCATCAGGGGACGATCGGGGTGGAGAGCGAGGTCGGCGTCGGCACGACGTTCACCATGGTGCTCCCGCTCCCGTCGACCGAGGCGCCCGCGGACTGACGCCCCCGCCGAGCAGCCGGCGGGGGCGCGGCCGCTCCGGCGCGCTCAGGCGGATCCGGCGAGCGCCTGGGTCGGGGCCAGCCGGCCGGCCCGGATGGCTGGATACAGCCCCGCCAGCGCCCCGATGGCCAGCGTGACCCCGACCCCGGCCGCGGTGGCCCACAGCGGCACCTCCGTCGGCCAGCCCCGCACCCCCGCGTACACGGCCGTGATGCCCGTGCCCAGCACCGCCCCCGCCGCCCCGCCGAGCGCGCACAGCAGCAGCGACTCGGTCACGAACTGCCCGCGGATCTGCCCGCTGGTGGCGCCCAGCGCCCTGCGCAGCCCGATCTCCGGGCGGCGCTCGAGCACGGAGATGACCATCGTGTTGCCCACCCCCACGCCCCCCACCAGCAGCGCCACCCCGCCGAGCCCCAGCAGCAGCCCGGTCAGCGCCGACTCGGTCGCCTCCCGCGCGGCCAGCGCGTCGGAGGGCCGGGAGACCACCACCTGGTTCGGATGCTCGGGGTTCGCGGTCGCCGCGAGCACATCCCGCACCGCCGTCACCCGGTCCTCCTCCGTGCGCACGTACACGGTCGACGGGTGGCCGTCGAAGCCCAGGTACTCCCGCGCGGCCGGCCAGCCGACCAGCGCGGCCTGATCCAGCTCGGGCGCGAGCGGCACCGGGTCCACGATGCCCACCAGCGAGAACCATGTGCCGCCCAGCCACAGCCGGGTGCCCGGGGTGTGCACGTCAAGCCGCCGGGCCGCCTCCCGGCCGAGCACCACGCCCGGGTACTCGGCGGTGGCCGAATCCAGCCACCTGCCCGTACGGACCTTCCCGCCCACCGACGCCAACAGCCGCGGCTCGGCCGCCAGCACCTCGATGCTCCCGGTGCGCCCGCTGGGCATGTGCTCGTTCCGGTACACCTTGGCGTCCCCGACCGCGCCCGTCGCCGCGACCTGCCGCACCGGGCCGATCCGCCGGATCATCGCCGTGGACTCCTCGGGCAGCCGGGAGCTCTGGCCCAGGGACTGGCTGGGGGAGACGCGCAGCAGATTGGTGCCGAGCCGGTCCAGCCGGCGGTCCACCTCGGCCCGCCCGGACATGGAGATCCCGACGACCGCGAGCATCGCGGCCACGCCGATCGCGATGCCCAGCGCGGACAGAAGCACCCGCAACGGCCGGGTACGCAGCCCGGTCCCGCCCAGGCGGACGAAGTCCCCGGGGCGCAGCCGAGCCGCCCGCAACCCGCGCTTCCCTGAGACCTGCCGCCACCTCATGACCGCCCCCAGCCCACAGCCGCGCCCGCGTCTGCGGCGCCCGCCGCGCCCGGCGGGGCTGCGGGGTCAGGCGGAGCCGTGGGGCCCGCCACGCCTGCCGCGCTCGGCAGGGACATTGCGCCCGACGGGGCCGCCGCGCCCGCCGCCCCGGCCCCGGCCGCCGCGCCCGCCGGGGCCGTGGCGGCGGCCGGGCCAGCCGTGCCCGCCGTGGCCGGGCCAGCCGGCCCAGGCGGAGCGGTGGCGCCCCGCAGGGCCGCCGCGCCCGCCGCCCCCCGCGTGTCGCTGTCCGCGACGATCCGGCCGTCGCGGATCTCCACCCGCCGGTCCAGCGCCGCGGCCAGCTCGCGGTCGTGGGTGATCACCACCACGGTCGTACCGGCGGCGTGCAGCTCCCGCAGCAGGTCCAGCACCGCCGCGCCCGAGGCCGAGTCGAGGTTGCCGGTGGGCTCGTCGGCCAGGAGCAGCGCGGGCTCGCCGATCACCGCGCGGGCCACGGCGGCCCGCTGGCGTTCCCCGCCGGAGAGCTGGTGGGGGAGGTGGCGGGCGCGGTGGCCGAGGCCCACCCGGGCCAGCGCGGCCGAGGCCCTGCGGCGGCGCTCCCGCAGGGGTACGCCCGCGTACAGCAGCCCGTCGGCGACCGTGTCGAGCACCGGCACGCCCACCGTCAGGTGGAACTGCTGGAACACGAAGCCGATCCGCTGCGCCCGCAGCGCGGCCAGCTCCCGGTCGGACAGCCGCGCCACGTCGTGGCCGTCGATCGTGATCCGCCCGGTGGTCGGCCGGTCGAGGGTGCCCATCAGGTGCAGCAGGCTCGACTTGCCGGAACCGGACGGGCCGACGACGGCGACCAACTCCCCGGAGCGGATGAGCAGATCCATCTCGCGGACCGCCGCCACCCCACCCGGATAGGTCTTCGTGACGCCCTCGAAGACGACGACGGGCCTCACTCGGGAATCCTCACCTTCATGCCCTCGCGGACCGCCGGGCCGCTGACCTCGACCTTGCCGTTCGCGAACAGGCCCGTCTTGACGGCCACGAAGCGACTGCCCTTCTCGCCACCAGACCCGCCGGCACCGTCGGTACCGTCGCCGTCGGCCAGTTCGAGCCCGTGGCCGCCCTCGGCGAGCGCCACCAGGGCGGCCACCGGCACCGTCAGCACGTTCTCGCGCTTGCGGCCCACGTATCGAACGGTCACCGGGGTGCTGTTCAGCCGGCCCAGGGCCTCCTGGTCGCTGATGCGGATGAGGACCGGGACCTTGGCGTTCTTCGCTGCGTCCCCCTCGCCGCCCCCACCCCCGGCGCCCCCGTCGCCGCCCCCGTCGCCCTGCGCCGGGGAGGCGTTCTGCCCGATCTCGGCCACCCGGCCCTTGACCGTGTGCCCGCCCGGCAGCTCGACGGTCACCCGATTGCCGCGCTCCGCCCAGCCGGTCTCCCCGGCGGGCGCCTCGACGGTGACCGAGCGCGCGGTGCTCGTGTAGCTGAGCACGGTGCCCGTGGCCTGGGCGCCCACCCGGACGCTCGTGCGGGCGATCCGGATCGGCCCGGAGACATACGCGATGTCCCCGATCCCCACCTTGCCGGTCCTGGGCCTGCCGAGGTCCTTCTGCCAGCGCTTCACCGCGTCGGCGGTCAGCTGGGAGTACGTGTCGTCCACGGTGAAGCCGGAGTAGCCGAGCATGGCCAGGTTGGACTCGAACTGCTTGACGTCGAGGCCCCGCAGGGGCCGGTCCGGGTCCCGGCCGACCGCCAGCTCCCGGTACATCGGCAGGTTCCCGTACATCAGCACCACGGGCTTCTCGTCCACCCGCAGCAGCGTCCCGCCCCGCGTGATGGTCTTCTCGGCCTGCGGCAGCCAGGTGACGGTGCCCTCCGCCCGGGCCTCGAAGGGGACCTCAGGCCCGTGGTCCAGCGTCCCGTCCACCGCCGTCTCGTCGACCAGAGTGCCGCGCGTGACCCGCACCATCCGGTCACCGGGCCCGGAGTCCGGCCCGCCGGAGTCCGGGCCGTCCCCGCCGCCGAGCCCCAGCGCGCCGACCACCGCCACCGCGCTGACCGCCACGGCCCCCGCCGCCACCAGCACGGCCCTGCGCCGGACGCCCATCAGCCCTTGCCCTGACCGGGGTCGACCGGGTCCCCGATGATCGGGGCGCAGATGCGGATGGCCCGCTTGGCGCGTGCCGAGGTCGGGTCCCACGCCATCTTCCCGTCGTTCTCGAACTCCCCGTCGGCGTAGCCGTCGGGGCCCACGTCCGGGAACTCGGTGACCCCGTTCTCCTGCATGCACTTCGCGTAGCGCTTCCTGGTCGCGATCTCCTTCGCGGACAGCTTCGGCACCTGCTGCCGCTCGAGTTCCTCGGGCACCGGGAGCGAGAACTCCTGGCACTTCACCTGGGCCCGGGTGAACTTCGGGTCCGCCTTCAGCTCCCGGGCGTCGCCGTAGTCGATGCGCCCCTTCGCGTCGGGGTCGGGGACGTCGACCCCCTCCTCGCGCAGACACCTGACGAACCTGCGCTGCCCCTCGACGTACCGCGCGACCTCGCCCTGGCCCGTCTTCGACGCCTTGGCCTTGCCGTCACCCGCCGAGGCCACCTCGTCCCCGCCTCCGCCGCCCCCGCCACAACCGCCCAGCCCCAGCGCCACCACCGACACCACCACGGCCGGCCACACCCGGGCCGCGAACCGCCGACGCGCACATGCCTTCATGGATACGGATCCCTCATCGCTCGTGACCGCCCGGCCGCCGGTGCGGTCGGGCGGGCTCGAACGTACGAGGGGTCCTTTGAAGAACCTATGAAGAAGCCATCAAGAACCGTCGCGGGAGCAGTCACCAGATGTCGGGGGTCGGGATCGCCCGGCGAAAGTCCCCCGCCCGCAGCGCCTCGGTGGGGATCGACCAGTGCATCCAGCCGCCGTCGCCGCCGATGTACCACTCGTCCTGCCCGGACAGCTGCAGCAGGTGGTGGTAGCGGTTGGGGTCCTCGCCCGACGGCAGCATCGGCGAGCTGCCCGTGGGGAACTGGGACCACCCGAAGGCGATGTCCTCGGAATCGAGCGCGCCCGGCCGCTCCGACCACTCGGTGAGCAGGCCTTCCACATAACTCCCGGGCATCGCCCTGGCCATGTCGTCGGCGTCGGGCCCCACGTCGAAGCCGTCCCAGGCCGGGTCCCAGGTGTCGGGGAAGGCGAACCCGGGCGTCGCCGCCCACGGGATCGGGTCGAAGACGCTCGAACGGGCCGGTGGTTCGGTCTCGACGGCGTGGGTGAAACGGGCGGGGATCACCCGGCTCACCTCCGGGTCGTAGTGGCTGTGCTTCAGCATCAGGTCGTACGAGACCGGGTCGCACTGCTCGGACTCGGCGTCGAGATAGAAGAAGTTGAGCAGGCCCGCCCCGGAGGCGGGGAGGACATCGCCGAGCCAGGGGGCCATGGCGTCGGTGTCGAGGACGGCGATCAGGCTCAGCGGAAAGCCGTCACAGGCCGGCCAGGGCGTGCCCGGTTCGAGCAGCGCCCTGCCCCCGAACCGGCTGAGCCCCGCGGCCTCCCCGGGGTCCTCGGCCTCGGTCAGCGCGAAACCGGGGCGGGCGAGGTCCACGTAGCAGGCCGCGAGTTCCGGCCCGAGGCGCTCGGCGCAGAAGTCACGCAGGGCGGAGAGGGTGCTCTTGGGATCCATCGCCGCATTCAAACACCGGCCGCCGACAGACGACGCCCGGGTCGGCCGGTGCGGGCCCGGCGCCACCGGCCGCCGACACGCGAGGCCGGGGTCGGCGGCCCGGTCCGGCGCCACGGCCCTGGCCAGGCCGTATCGCCGGTACGGGCCCGGCGATACCGCCCTGGCCAGGCGGTATCGCCGGTACGGGCCGGGCGCCACCGCCCTGGCCAGGCCGTATTCCGCCCGACTGCCCGCTCACCCCGGAATCGCCATAGACTCGAATGACCTCGGGGGCTGCCACCCAGGAGGGCGCGATGATGCGGCACACCCGACTGCCCGGCGAGTCCGCGGACTACCTCGCCGCCCGCGAGGAACTCCGCCTCGCCGAGATCGACCTCATGCGACAGAGAGAGAAGGTCGCGGCCCGCCGCCGGGCGCTGCCCCCGGGGCCGCCGGTCGACGACTACGTCTTCGTCGAAGGCCCCGCCGACCTCGACGCGGGCGACACGCCCGTCCGCGAGACCACCCTGAGCGAGCTGTTCACCGCCCCGGGCCGGCCGCTGATCGTCTACCACTTCATGTACGGCAAGCTGCAGACCGACCCGTGCCCCATGTGCACCCTGTGGACCGACGGCTACAACGGCGTCGCCCACCACATCGCCCGCAACGCCGACTTCGTGATCGCCGCGGCCGCCGACCTCCCCGCCCTGCGGCAGCACGCCCGCAACCGCGGCTGGTCCCGGCTGCGCCTGCTGAGCTGCGGGGACAGCAGCTTCAAGTACGACCTGGGCAGCGAGGACAAGGACGGCGAGCAGGACTCCACCGTCTCCGTCTTCACCCGCGACGACGACGGCACGGTCCGTCACTTCTACTCCGCCCACCCGCGCATGGCCGGGGACATCAAGGAGCGCGGCATCGACCTGCTCAGCCCCGTCTGGCAGCTGCTCGACCTCACCCCGGGCGGCCGCGACGACTGGTACCCGAGACTGGACTACTGACCCGTAATGACTGACCCGTATGTTGGTCCGACCACGGCGGACAGCGGCGTCCTCGAGAAGGAACGGCGTACTGGGAAGGTTGTCTCCTCATGCCCTTACACGTGATCGTCGGAGCGGGGCCGGTCGGATCGGCCACGGCGCGGCTGCTCGCCGGACGGTTGGAGAAGGTCCGGCTGGTGACGCGACAGGGGACGGGCCCGGAACACCCCGCCATCGAGCGGGTCGCGGCCGACGCGACCGACGCGGCGGGGCTGGCTCGGCTCACCGAGGGCGCGGTGGCCCTCTACAACTGCGCGAGCCCTCCCTACCACCGCTGGGCGCGGGACTGGCCGCCGCTGGCCGACGCGCTGCTGAGCGCCGCCCGGCGGACCGGCGCCGTGCTGGTCACCACCTCCAACCTCTACGGCTACGGCCCGGTGGACGGCCCCATCACCGAGCAGGCCCCGCTGCGCGCCGAGGGCGTCAAGGGCCGCGTACGGGCCGGGATGTGGCGCGACGCCCTGGCCGCGCACGAGGCAGGCGAGGTCAGGGCCACCGAGGTGCGCGGCTCCGACTACCTGGGGGCGGGCACCCAGTCGCTGCTGACCGTCGCCGTGTTGCCCAAGGTACTGGCCGGCCGGCGGGCGGTGGTGCCCGCCGACCCGGACGCGGAGCACAGCTGGACGTACGTCGGCGATGTCGCCCGCACCCTCGTGGCGGTCGCCACCGACGAGCGCGCCTGGGGCCGACCCTGGCACGTGCCGACCGCCCCGCCCCACTCGATCCGCGCCCTGGCCACCGCCGCCTGCGCCGGCGCAGGCGCCCCTGCGCCCCGTCTGGCCCCCATGCCGGGGGCGGTGCTGTGGCTCGGCGGCCTGGTCAGCCCCCTGGTCCGCGAACTCCGCGAGACGCAGTACCAGTTCCGGAAGCCGTTCGTCGTGGACTCCACCGCCGCGACCACGACCTTCGGTATCCATCCCACCGCGATCGAGGACTCGTTGGAGGAGACCGTACGGGCCGTGCGGGGCGGCGGGGACGGCTGAGCCACGGCCCGCGGGGCCTGTGATCTCAGGCCTTGGGCCTCCGGGCCTTCGGGCGTCCCGGACCGTCCGGGACTGTCCGGGACACCCCTTCGCCCGGAGCCATCCCCGGCCGCCGCGGTTACCTTCGCAGCAGAAGGTTCGCATCGGAAGGCGGAAGACGGGGGAACACGGGGGCCGCCGCGGTCCCCGGGCCCGTTCCGGTCACGGAGGTAGTTGTGCGCAGGTATGTGATCACCGCGAGTGTGCTGGCGGCGGGAGTGGCGCTGCTGACCGCCTGCGGGGGTTCCTCGGACGGCCCGTCCGGCCGGGCCGCCCCGCCGGCGGCGACCAGCGGGCCCACGGGCGCCGACGGCGGCGACACCGTCCGTACTCCCTCCTCGGCGGAGCTGGACTTCACCTGGTTCCCGGAGGGCACCTCGACGGTGTCCCCCCTCGGGATCCGTCACGGCGAGGCGATGATGCCGACGGTGAACCAGTGCGACGGCAAGGTCACCTTCGGCGAGGAGGTGACCATCTCCTTCCCCTGCGGCACCGACCGCGCCCGGGGCACGCTGCGGGTCAACGAGGCCGCCGACAAACTCTCGATCGCCTGGAGCAGCGGCGTCACCGACACCTTCGTCAAGCGCGCCGACCTCACCGTCCCCGACCCGACGATCACGGGGACGCCCGACATGGACGACCTCCAGCGGCAGCTCGACGAGTTGCAGGGCCTCGTGGACGACCAGACCGGCTGACCGGCTCAGCGCGCGGCGGCCCGCCGGCCCGACGCCGGCTCTCAGGACACGGGGGTGGTCCTGAGGGGCGGCGTCGTCGTACGCGACGAGTCGCGGCCGCCGGCGCCGGCCCGGAGGAGTTTGCCGAGAATCGCGCCGAGCTGGTCACGCTCCTCGGAGGTGAGGACGCCGAAGGTGTCCTCCAGGAACGCGGGGATCGACGCCTGGGCCGCGGTGAGCCGGTGGCGGCCCGCGTCGGTGACGGTGACGGCGTAGGACCGCCGGTCGCGGGGGTTGCGCTCCCTGCGGACGTAACCCGCCCGCTCCAGGTCGTCGCAGATGCTGACCATGACGCTGCGGTCGATGCGCAGCTCCTCGCTCAGCGTCTGCTGGGAGCAGGGCCCGACGGCGTCGAGCATCTGGAGCACGAGGTGCTGCCCGACTCCCAACCCTTCCTCGGTGGCGTGCGCGTCCGCCGCGCGTGCCACGGCGGACGAGGCCCGGCACAGCGCGATGTCCAGCCGCTCGGCGGCGAGCCGCGGAAAGTACGCCGGCCGGGCGCGGTCGGCCGTTCTGGTCGTGGTCGCCATCGCTCTCCCCTTCCGTGAGCCCCCACCCTAGCGCAGATCAGTCTCCCTAAAGATTGTTTGACAGCAGATGATTGGCGGCCATACGGTTTCGCCCATCAAATCGTCTGCCCGTCAATTGTTTGCATCCAGATGCATCCAGATGGAGATTGGTCGTGACCGTGACCCGAACCGAAGGCCGCCACCAGGTGGCCCTGGTCCTGTTGTGCGCCGCGGTGTTCCTGGACTCGATGGACCTGTCGCTGATGGGCGTGGCGCTGCCCGCCATCGGGCGTGATCTGTCGCTGCCGGACAGCACCCTCCAGTGGCTGATGTCCGGCTACGCGGTCGCGTACGGCGGCTTCCTGCTGCTCGGCGGCCGCGTCGCCGACCTCTTCGGCCGCCGCCGGGTGTTCGTGGTGTCCCTGGCCGTGTTCGCGGCGGCGAGCCTGGCCGGCGGGCTCTTGTCGGACGGATGGCCGCTGGTGGTCACCCGGGTGGTCAAGGGGGTGGCGGCCGCGCACACCGCCCCGGCGGCGCTGTCGCTCATCACCACCACCTTCGCCGAGGGGCCGCGGCGCAACCGGGCCCTGGGGGTCTACTCACTGGCCGGGGCGACCGGCTACACCGCCGGGCTGATCGCCTCCGGCCTGCTCACCGAGGTCAGCTGGCGACTGGTGTTCTTCCTGCCCGTCCCGGTCGCCCTGCTCGTTCTGGCCGCCGCGCCCAAGGTGCTGCCGCGCGGCCTCCGGCCCCCCGGCGCGCGCCAGGGGTTCGACGCCGCGGGCGCCGTCGCGGTCACCGGCGGCGTACTGCTGCTCGTGTTCGCCCTGACGGTGAAGAACTGGCCCGCCGGGGTCATGGCCGCGCTGCTGCTGGGCGCCTCCGTCGCCATCGAGCGGCGGCGGCCCGCGCCCCTGGTCCCGCTGGAGGTGTTCAGGTCCGGCACGGTGGGCGCGGCCAACCTCGCGGCGCTGGCCTGGGCGTGCGCCACGATCGGCTGGCAGTTCGCCGCCGTCCTCTACCTGGAGCATGTGCTGGACTACGGCCCGCTGGCCACCGGGCTCGGGATCGTCCCGATGGGCCTGGCCATCGTCATCACCGCCAACCTGGCTGGGAGGCTGATCAGCCGGTGGGGCCTGGGACGGGTGGCCGCCACGGGGATGCTCGTCCAGGGAGCGGGCATCCTGCTGTTCCTGCGGGCCGGGACCACGTCGGGGACCACCGTCGACTACGTCACGACGCTGCTGCCCGCCCTGGTCGTCCACGGCATCGGCAACGGGCTGTCCTTCCCCAGCCTCAACATCGCCGCCGTCGCCGGCCTGCCCGACGAGCGTCAGGGGCTCGCCTCGGGACTGGTCACCTCCGCCGTCCAGATCGGCGCCGGAATCGGCGTGGCGGTGCTGGCGGCGGTGATGCCCCTCGGCGACTCCCCGCTGGCCGGATACCGCATCGCCTTCCTCACGGCGGGCGGCTTCTCCCTGCTGGGCGCCCTCATCGCCGCCATCGGCCTGCGCCTCGGCCGCCCCGCGCCCGCAGCCGCCTGATATCCCCTCGTCTCCCCAAGGAGCCCACCATGACGCTGGACCTCACCCCCGACCAACTGCTGAGCACGACCCGCGCTGTACGCAAGCGCCTCGACTTCACCCGCCCGGTGCCCCGCGAGCTGATCGAGGAGTGCGTGGACCTGGCCGTGCAGGCGCCCACCGGGCGCAACCGGCAGCGCTGGCACTTCCTCGTCGTCACCGAGCCGGAGCAGCGCCGCGCCGTCGCCGACATCTTCCTGCGCGCCCTCCCCCTGGCCACCGGACACCCGCTGACCGAGCGCGACCTGCGGCGCATGAACTACCACCCCCGCTCCACCGAGCGGGTCTTCGACGGCCTGCGCCACCTCACCGACAACATCCACCGGGTGCCCGCCTTCGTCATCCCCGGCGTGGAGGGACGCACCGATCACGCCCCGGTGGCCGTCCAGGCGGGAGCGTGGGGATCGATCCTCCCCGCCGTATGGAGCTTCATGCTCGCCGCCCGCGCCCGCGGCCTCGGCACCGTCTGGACCACCGCCCAGGCCCCCCTCGAGCGCGAGCTGGCCCAGGTGCTCGGCGTCCCCCACGAGGAGATCATGCTGGCGGCCTTCATCCCCCTGGCCTTCACCCTCGGCACCGACTTCAAGCCCGCCCCCCGCATCCCCCGCGAGGAGGTCCTCCACTGGAACCGCTGGTGAGCCCCCCGCCCGGGCCGGGTCCGCCGTTCGGCGTCACCCGGGCCCGGGCGTGCTGTGGTCAGCCCTCGTCCGGGATGTGCTCGTACAGACGCTGGTCAAGGTCGTCGCACCAGTTTCGGGCCCAGGCACGCAAGGTGGCCGTTTCCTCATCGGTGAGGCCGTAGGCGTGGAATTCCTCGTCCTCGTACCACTCGGCACCGGCCAGACGGGTGCGGAGGTCTTCGAGGCAGAACTCGTCCCGGGCATGGCGGCGGCCGAGTGTCTCCAGGTCGGCAGTGGTGTGGTGACGCGAGGCGGCGTGTACGTCGATGAGGTCGCGGACGGCTCCACGGTCCGCGAGGGCTCGGACCTTCGTCCCCATCACGTCGTCGAACGAGAGGACAGGGCCGTATTCGGTTATCGCGGGTGGTCGCCAGAAGGCTTCTTTGAGGATGTCGACCTCGCACTGCTCACCGCTCGCGGGATCCGTGACGACACCTGCCAGCCGAGCGAGGTCAGCCCGACGGTAACCGTGCGGGTGATCTCTTCCATGGGGGCCGGGTTCTCTGTGGCGACGTCGAGGTCCTGGCTGAGCCGGTCGACCAAGCCGTGTGCCTGCACGGCGTACCCCCCCGGTGATGACCAGCGGGTAGACAGTGCCAATGGCCAGAACGTCGGACAACAGGCGCCGATGCAGGTCGCTGAGGTTCACGCCGCGGCTGCCGGGCGGGCAGAGGTCAGGTCAGGGAAGGCGGCCTCCCACACATCGCGGATGGCGCGGCTGATCAGCGTGCGAAGGACGGGCCACTGATCGATCAGGAGATCCCGGTTCAACAGGCAGACAAGATCGTCGTGCTGCCCTTCGGCAAGCACGGTCCGGTACATGCTCATCCGCGACCGCGGCCGGTCGAGATCGAACCGAGTCAGCCCGGACCACGCCACGTGCAATGGCAGTTGCACGGCACCGTGCGCCGGGCCGGTCAGCTGCCCGAGTGAGCTGGGAAGCCTTCTCGCATAGCGCTGCCGCAGCACCTCGGCAGCAGAAAGTGACGACTCGGCGGAGGACATCGCGGACATGCGGACAAGTATGGCGTACTCGGGCAAGCGGCGAGGTCTCTCCGCCGCCCTGGGGCGGCTGTCGCGGATGGCCTGATGGCAAGGCACCGATCGTCGGCGCTCAGCGCGACGGCGTCGTGGCAGTTGGACGCCTCCGCGAGCAGCGGTGGGTCCGTATCCGTCTCCATGCCTTCTGTCAGCCGCTCCCTGCAGCCGCGGAGCAGCGAACAGGCCCTGATCAGCAAGGCGTTCGTTGCCTCATCGTCCTTCATGGACCGGCACGTCACTGCTCTGCGGAGGCTTACCGCGTGGCGGGCGTGAATGAAGCTGTTCGATCCCGGACTCGGCGGTGGTCTTCGGGATCTGGCGAAGCTGGAGAGGGAGGCTGTTGAGCTGGGGGGTTACGGCACCCACAACCTGCACGGGCTGTTGCAGACCGAAGACTACGCGCGGGCGCTGTTCGAGATGCGGCGGCCGTCGTACACCGAGGACGACATCGAGCGTCTGGTGGCGGCTCGTATGGCGCGGCAGGAGATCGTAGAGCGACGACCCGCGCCCATGATGACCTTCGTGCAAGAAGAAGTGACGCTGCAGCGCCCGATCGGGGGCACAATGGTGCTGCGTCGCCAGCTCGAACACCTATTGGACATCGGGAAGTTGCGAAACGTCGAGATCCAGGTGATGCCGACGTGTCGGGAGGACCATGCCGGGATGGGTGGCGAGCTTGGCGTGCTGAAGCTCAATGACGGTACGACGGTGGGCTACTCGGAAGGCCCGCTCACCAGTCGAGTGATCTCCAACCCGAAGGAGGTCCAGATCCTTGAGCTGCGGTATGGGATCATCCGTGCCCAGGCTCTCACGCCACGTGAGTCGTTGGCCTATATCGAGAAACTGCTGGGGGAGACATGACGCTCAAGCCTTCTGAGTGGACCAAGAGCAGCTACAGCGCCAGCAACAGCAACGACTGCGTCGAGGTGGCGTGGTTCAAGAGCAGCTACAGCAGCAACGACGGCCCCGACTGCGTCGAGGTCGCCCTCACCCCCGACACCATCCGCATCCGCGACTCCAAGCACCCCCACGGCCCCCAACTCACCGTCACCCCCGCCGCCTGGACGGCCTTCGTCACCTACGCGGGACGTCGCTGAGCGACGCGCACTTGGCTGATCGGGGGAGCCTTGTCAACGCTTGGCCGGGGCGCGGAGTTGGCGTCCGGACGTTATGTCGTGCGGGAGGAGCTGGGCCGGGGCGGCATGGCGGCCGTCTACCGGGCGCACGACACGGCCTTGGATCGTGTGGTCGCAGTCAAGGTCATGCATGGGGAGCTGGGGCGGGATCCGTCGTTCCGGCGGCGGTTCAAGCGCGAAGCCCAGCTCGCGGCGAGGCTGGCGCACGCCCATGTGGTGGCCGTCCATGACATCGGCGAGGAGCCGGACCCCGGTGGCGCCGGGGAGCCCATGCCGTATCTGGTCATGGAGTTCGTCGAGGGCGAGTCCCTGAGGGACCGGCTGCGGCGCGGGCCGGTCGGCGTGGACGAGGCGCTGCGGATCGTCGCCGATGTGCTGGCGGGCCTTGAGGCCAGCCATGCGCGGGGCATCGTGCACCGTGACATCAAGCCCGCGAACGTGATGCTGACGCCGGACGGCGGGATCAAGGTCATGGACTTCGGCATCGCCCGGGCCGTGCAGAGCGCGGAGAGCGCGCTGACCGGCACGGGGACGGTGCTGGGCAGCGCGCCCTACATGGCCCCGGAGCAGGCGACGGGCGGGGAGATCGACGGCCGGACGGACCTGTACGCGGTCGGGGTGCTGCTGTTCCAACTCCTCAGTGCCCGGCTTCCGTTCGAGGACGACTCGGTGCCCGCGCTGCTCTACAAGCACGTACACGTAGCGCCGCCCGCGCTGGCCGAGGTGGGGGTGGATGTCCCACCGGAGGTGCAGGAGTTGGTGACGCGCGCGCTGGCGAAGGACCCGGCGGCGCGGTACGCCGACGCGGGGGCGATGCGCGAGCAGGTCGAGGCGGCCCGGGCCGGGCAGCCGGGACCAGGGGGCCAGGCACGGCCAGCGGCCCAGCCGGGGCAGGTGAGGCACCCGGGGCGGGAGGGGGCAGCGGGCCCGGCACGGCCCGCAAGGGCGCCCGCGCCGCACGCGCTGGCGCGCTCCACGGCGCCTACACAACCGGCGACGCGGGACTCGTACGCCCCGCCCGGCCGGACCCTTCAGGCCCCAACGGTCCTCGCCCCCACCTCCGCCCGGCCGCACCGCCATCCGTACTGGCTGTTGGCGGCGCTGGGCGTCCTGCCGCCCGCGCTCTTCCTCACGGCCCTGGAACTGCGCGCGGGAGTGGCGGTCTTCGTCCTGGTCGGTGTCGGCGCGCTGCCGTGGCTGGGTGTGCCGGCCGTACGGTGGCCCAGCGGGCCGGGCCTGGTCAGGGCCTCCCTGGTGACGGGGCTGGTCGCCGTGCCGGTGTTGCTCGGAGCCGCCTGGGCGATCGCCGCCGCGACGGACCTGCCGGGGAACGAGGAGGCGTATCTGCCCCCGCTGATGCCCCTGCCCGTGGCCGTGGTCGGCTTCTGCTATGTGATACGGATCCTGATGCAGCCCGAGAAACCACGCGGCGGCGCCGTCGTGGCCGGGGCGATGATCAACGCCGGGGTGCTCGTGGGGTGCTTCGTCGGGATCTTCAGCTTGTGACGTCCGCCTCCGGCCGCTGACCGGCGCCGTGCCCACCAACTCGTATGATCGGCAGGCTGTTTGCGCGAGGCGTGTTGGCGGATCGGGGGAGCCTTGGCGGTGCTGGGACCGGGTGCGGAGCTGGCGTCCGGACGTTATGTCGTACGGGAGCAGCTCGGTCAGGGCGGCATGGCGGCCGTCTACCGGGCGCATGACACGGGCCTTGACCGCGTCGTCGCGGTCAAGGTCATGCATGGCGAGCTGGGGCGCGATCCGTCCTTCAGACAGCGGTTCAAGCGCGAAGCGCAGCTCGCGGCCAAGCTGGCGCACCCCAACGTGGTGGGCGTCCATGACATCGGCGAGGAGCCGGACCCCGGCGGCGCCGGGGAGCCGATGCCGTACCTCGTCATGGAGTTCGTGGGCGGCCAGTCCCTGCGGGAGCGGGTGGAGCGCGGACCCGTGGGCGTGGACGAGGCGCTGCGGATCACCGGCGATGTGCTGTCGGGCCTGGAGGCCAGTCACGCCCTGGGCATCGTGCACCGTGACATCAAGCCCGCGAACGTGATGCTGACGGCGGACGGCCGGGTCAAGGTCATGGACTTCGGTATCGCCCGGGCGGTGCAGAGCGCGGAGAGCGCGCTGACGGGGACGGGGACGGTGCTGGGGAGCGCGCCGTACATGGCTCCGGAGCAGGCGACCGGCGGGGAGGTCGACGGCCGGACGGACCTGTACGCGGTCGGGGTGATGCTGTACCAACTCCTCAGCGGCCGACTGCCCTTCGAGGGCGATTCGGTGCCCACGCTGCTCTTCAAGCACGTCTACGCGGAGCCGCCCGCGCTGGCCGAGGCCGGGGTGCATGTCTCCCCTGCGGTGCAGGAGCTGGTGACGCGCGCGCTGGCGAAGACCCCGGGGGAGCGGTACGCCGACGCGGGGGCGATGCGGGAGCGGGTCGAGACGGCCCGCACGGGGACAGCGGGGCCGCCACCACACCAGGCCACCCTGCCCGCGTCGGCGGTGCCCCCGGCACCCCCGGTTGCCTCGTGGCACGCCGCGTCCACCCAGCCGGCCCGGCCCGGCCCGATACCGCCCGGCCCGCCTGCCCCGCCGACTCAGCCCGCCTGGGTCGCCGCGACGCCCCCCGGCCCGCTCGCTCCGCCGACTCCGCCCGCCCCGGCCGCCCCGGCCGCCTTCACCCCTGCGCCCGCGCCCCCGTACGCCCAGTCCGCCAGTTCCTTTCCGGCCGCCCCGGCCGCCCCGGCCGCCTTCGCCCCCGCGCCCGCTCGCAGGCGCGGCCGGCAGCTCGACTCTCCGTACCGGCTGCTCACGGCCATGGGCGCCCTGCCGCTGGCATTCCTCCTCGTGGCAAAGGTGTTCCACAGCTTTCCAGTGCCGTTCGCGCTCTTCCTCATCGCGGAGCTGCTGCTGGGTTTCGTAGCCGTACGAGGGGGACCCGACGGGCTGGAGGCGGCCCGCTGCTCCCTGGTGACGGGCCTGGCCGTGGTGCCGCTGACCTTGATCACCGGTGCTGTGATGACGGCAGCCGTGGACCTGCCGGGGCAGGCGGAGACGTATTTCCGGGCGTTCTGGGGGCTGCCCGCCGCCGTGGTGGGCATCTGCTACGGGGCGCAAAGCCTTCAACAGCCCAGGCCGCAGGGCCGGGGCAGGGCGATAGCCGGGGTGGCGATCAACAGCCTGTCGTTGGTGTTTCTGGGGGGTTAGCGAGCCGTTGGCGCGTGGTGGAGGACGCCGCCGGCGCTTGCCCGGCGGATCTTCAGGAGTGAGGATGCGCGGGTGACATCAACCAGGGGAGGCGCGGTGGGTCTGGGGACGGTGGCGCTGACGGGCGCGGCGGGGAACATCGGGGCCGTGGTGCGGAGGGAACTGCGGCGCGAGGCGGCGCGCTTGATCCTGCTGGACCGGGTGCCGCTCCGGCCGGAGGCCGACAACGAGGTCGTGCACACCGTCGATCTGCGCGACGCGGCCGCCGTGGAGGCGGCTCTCGCGGGGGCCGACCGGGTGGTGCACCTGGGCGGCGTGCCGGACGAAGCGCCCCTGCCGGACCTCCTCGAAGCCAATGTGCTCGGCACCCACCACGTCCTGGAGGCGGCGCGACGCGCGGGCATCGGGCGTGTGGTGCTGGCGAGCAGCAACCGTGTGACGGGTTTCTACCCCGTCGGCCACCGCACCGCTCCGCAGGAGCCGGTGCGCCCCGACGGGCTGTACGGGGTGAGCAAGGCGGCCATCGAAGCCCTAGGGCAGTTGTACGCGGACAAGTTCGGGCTGTCCGTCATCTGCCTGCGCATCGGCAGTTTCGAACCCGCGCCCACCGAGCCACGGCACCTGGCGACGTGGCTCAGCCCGCGTGACGCCGTGGGCTATGTCCGGGCCGCGCTGACGGCCCCGGTGTCCACCCGCTTCGCCACGGTGTACGCCGTGTCCGCCAACACCCGCCGCTTCTGGGAGCTTCCCGACCCGGCGGTCCTGGACTACACCCCCGTCGACAACGCCGAGGACCACGCCACGGACATCGCCGGGGCCGATCTCCCGGCCGACCCGGAAGCGCCCCAGGCAGGCCCCTACGCCCTGCCCGAGTTCACCCTCAAGCACCTCCGGCCATGACGGCCCAGATCAGCCGAGGTCTGCCGGGGTCAGGGGGCGGTCCACTTCACCTTGGTCGCCTTGGCGATCTGGCAGGTCTGCGGCATCGCGGCGGAGTCGCCCTTCCAGGCGGCGGACGCGAGGCTGCTCTTCATGCCCCCGGCCTGGACGGGGAGGTCGGAGAAGCTCGCGTAGACCGCCTGGTCGGGGTGCGCGGAGTTCACGAAGCGGACCTTGACGGTGTAGGCGTAGTCCGCCGCGCCGTTCGCGTTGTCGAGCTGGACGATCGCGAACAGCTTGGACGCGTCGCGCAGCTGGCACGACTTGATGCTGACCTCGGCCTTGGACGTGACGGGCCGGGCGGGGCCCGACCCGCCGGCCTGGCCGCTCGCCTTGCCGGACGGCGAGGAGGTGGCCTTCTTGCCCGGCGAGCCGCTGCTGCTCGCGCTCGCCGTCGTGTCCTTCCCCGCTTTTCCGTCCTTCCCGCTGTCGGCGGACGACGCGTCGTCCGATCCGCCGCCGGAGCAGGCGGAGAGGGCGAGGAGGGTGGAGGCGGCGAGCGCGCCGAACGCGGCGGCGCGGGTACGGGCGCGAAGCCCCGTGACTTTGTGGTGAGTATCGGACAGCGACACGCCGACGCGACGGCGTGTCGCTGTCCGATACTCACCACAAGTCGGGGGCATCGGGACGGGCGTCAAGGCTTGTAGATCGTGCCGGCCTCGGGCTTCGCGGGGGCCATCAGCTCGGAGACGCTGACGACCGTGTAGCCGCGCTTCTTGAGCCCTTCGAGGATCCCCGGGACGGCGGGCACGGTCCCCTTGTAGATGTCGTGCAGCAGGATGATGCCGTCGCGGTCCACCTGGTCGAGCACCCGCTTGGTGATGAGCGCGGAGTCTGTTGTCTGGTAGTCCTTCGCGGTGACGCTCCACAACACCTGGGCGATGCCCAGCTCGCGGCAGATCTTGGTGACCCGGTCGTCGGTGCGGCCCTGCGGCGGGCGCATGAGGAGGGGCTTCTTCGACCCGGTGATCTTGGATACGGCGTCCTGGGTGCGGGTGATCTCGTCGCGCACCTCGTCGTCGTCGGCCTTGGTCAGGATCTTGTGGGTCCAGGTGTGATTGGCCAGCTCATGGCCCTCGGCCGCGATGCGGCGCACCAGGTCGGGGTATTTGAGGACGTGGTTCTTGCCGAGCATGAAGAAGGTCGCGTGGGCGTCTTCCTTCTTCAGGATGTCCAGCAGGCGGGGGGTGTTCTCGCTGGGCCCGGCGTCGAAGGTGAGGGCGACGCACTTGGCCTTGGAGCAGTCGACGGACCCGGCCTTGACGTCCTTGCCGTCGGCCAGGGCTCGGTCGCGGGCGCTGCTCGGCGCGGTGGTGTCGTACGAGGTGCCGCAGCCGGCGAGCGCGAGCGCGAGGGAGGCGGCCGCCAGGAGCCCGGCTATCGGCTTCGCCTTGCGCCCCCGGGCCGTCGATATGGTTTTACGTTTATACACATGATGGAGATGGTTCAGCGGGGGTTCAGGTTGTCTGCCGTGACCAAATAGTCATAGCGACCGGGCGAGACGGAATCCCAGGTCGTCGATGCGCAGGGTCGGATGGCTCTTGCGGCGGCACGACGCCCGGCAGCCGCGCGGGGGGTCGTACGCCCCTCCGCCCCGGAAGACCCGGTACGGGCCGTAGACGCCGGGGTCGTACAGGTCCCAGCACCACTCCCACACATTGCCGATCATGTCGTGGAGACCCCACGCGTTCGGCGCCTTGGCCGCGACCTCGCGCACTCGCTCGCCCGAATTCCCGCGATACCAGGCGATCTCGTCCAGCTCCCCGTAGCGCACACCGGAGGTCCCGGCCCGGCAGGCGTACTCCCACTCCGCCTCGGAGGGCAGCCGATAGCCGTCGGCCGCCCAGTCGCAGCGCACGTCCTGCGCGTCGGGGCCGCCCTCGCCCAGCTCGTAGCAGGGCGTGAGGCCGCTCGCCTCGGAGAGCAGATTGCAGAACCGGACCGAGTCCCGCCAGGACACCTCGGTCACCGGCGTCCGCGATCCGTCGGCAGAACCCGCGTCAGGGCTCGCCGGGCTCGCCGGGGCCTCGCCTCGAACGGAGCGGTACAGCTCGTGGGTGACCGGATGCGGCGCCAGCCGGAAGGCCGCGACCTCCACCCGCCAGTCCGTCCGCGTGCCCTCGTCCCGCAGGACGATCTCCCCGGCGGGGATCTGGACCATGTTCTCGATGTTCATGGAGGCCGTGGCGGGAATCGAACCCGCGTAACTCGCTTTGCAGGCGAGTCCCTGAACCACTCGGGCACACGGCCAAGGTCGTGCTCGTGCCCTTGAGATTAGGGGCGGGGGTCGGGGCCCACAATGGTGCGGCGGGCGCTGCCACGCGACTGACATACGGCGTTCATGATGGGCCGGCGTGGCCCTCAGGAGTGTCAGGAGTTTCAGGCGCCGGTGAGGAACTCCTCGACCACCGACCGGAAGAGGTCCGGCTCGTCGACCCACGGGTAGTGGCCCACGCCGGGCAGCGGCCGTACCCGGCCGTTCGGGAAGGACTCCGCGACCAGCTCGCCCGCGCGCATGCCGGTCACCGCGTCCCGGTCGCCGGTCACCACGAGGACCGGGCACGGCACCTCCCGCAGCCGGGCCAGGACCGCCCGCCGTGCCGCCTCGTCCACGCCCTGCCAGAAGCCCGCGCGCGGCACCGGCCCCAACTGCTCGCCCTCGCTGGCCGCGTGGGCGCGCTGGGGCTCCTCCCAGCGCCCGTACGCCATGGGGGCGGCCCGCAGCAGGAGCCTGCGCACCTCGCCCAGGTCGGTGGTGTCGGGCAGCGTCTGGATCGCGTCGTAGGCGTCGGGCCACCACGGCTCGTCGGCCCGGGACTCGAAGATCTCGCGGGCGTCCTGGGGGAGTTCGCCCTGCATCCGGGCGCCGGGGCAGACCAGGATCAGGTGCGTCAGCCGCTCGGGGTGGGCGGCGGCGTACGCCTGGGCCGTCGCGGCGGCCGCGTCGTGGGCGAGGAGCGCGAACCGTTCGAGACCGAGGTGGCGGCGGAGCGCCTCGACGTCCTCGGCCAGGCGGGGGAAGGCGTAGCCGATCGGGTCGGCGGCGGGCGGGGAGTCGCCGGTGCCGCGGCTGTCGGGGAGGACCAGGGTGCGGTGGGTGTCGAGCCCGCCCAGGTCGCCCAGGTACGCGGCGTTCCGCCCCGGCCCGCCGGCCAGGCACAGGAGCGGCGGCCGGGCGGCTCCCTCGCCGGTGCGGGGCCCGAGGACGCGGTAGGCGAGTTCGGCGGCGTCGTACGAGGCGTAATGGGGCATTGGTCCAGCTTGCCTGTTCTCTCGGTCCGGCTTCCGTGTCCCGCGCCGAGGCCCGGGTCCCTCCTGGGGACCCGGATACCCACAACGAGCGAATCGAGCGGATGCGGATGGAGCGGAGCGAGTGAGGGTGCGGGTCAGGCCTGCGCCGTCGGCTCGGTGAGCCGCGCGGCGGCGCCGTCGAGCGTGTCGGCGTCCAGTCCCGCCTCGTCGAGCACCGCGGCGGCCACTCCGCGGCCGATCCGGGCGAGGCCGAGCAGCAGGTGGTCGCAGTCGATGTGCGCCGAGCCCGCCTCCTGTGCCCGCTCCTCCGCGAGGGCGATGGCCTTGCGGGAGTACGGGGTCCAGGCGATCCGCTCGGCCGCCTGTGAGGCTCCCGTGCTCAGCCGGTCGCCGACGGCCTTGTGGAGGGCTTCGGGCGAGGCGCCGGCGGCGGCCAGCAGGCGGGTGGCGGTGTTGTCCTCGGCGGTGAGGCCCCACAGCAGGTGCTCGGTGCCGATGTAGTTGTTGCGGTGCTGGACCGCGGCCCGCTTGACGTGGGTCATGGCCTGGCGGAGGCCCTCGCTCATCGTCTCGGCGTCGTACCGCTTGTGGGGCGCGTGGAACCGCTGCTGCACCGCCTGCCGGGTCACGCCGAGGGCCGTGCCGATGTCCGTCCACGAGCAGCCGTGCATCCGGCAGTGCTCGACGTAGTCCTCGACCAGGTCGTCGGCCAGCGCCTGAAGCCGGCCGGCCAGGCCGGCGGCGGTGGTCAGGAGCGCGAGCCAGTCGGGCTGTTCCTGCCCGCCGGGGCGGTGGGCGGTGGCGCAGGTGCGGTCGACTTCCGCGATCAGGTCGTCAAGATCTGGAATCGTCATGGAGGCAAGTACGCCTTGACAGTTTGAAATTGTCAAGGCGTACTTGCGTGGTGAGTGACGGGGGGTGTTGGTGAGGGAGATGCGGGAGATCCAAAAGCGGTGGAGGGGAGATGTGCCTGGACTCCAAGTTCCGCTTATGATTCGGAGGTGTTCGATTCCCGGCACATCAAGACGTTCCGCGAGGTGATCCGCGCCGGTTCCTACTCCGCGGCCGCCCGTGCCCTCGGCTATACGCAACCGGCGATCACCCAGCAGATGAGGGCGCTCGAGCGGGAGGTCGGCAGCCCCCTCTTCGTCCGCGTCGGCCGCGGCATGCGGCTCACCGAGGCCGGGGAGACCCTGGCCCGCCACGCCGACATCATCCTCGACTCCATCTCCTCCGCCCGGCAGCAGCTGAACGCCATCACCCGGCTGCGCTCCGGCCGGGTGCGCCTCTGCGGCTTCCCCAGTGCCAATGCCACCCTCATCCCCGAGGCGATGGCCCGCCTCGCCGCCGCCCACCCCGGCGTGCGCGTGGAGCTGCTCGAAGGCGAGCCGCCGGAGTCCCTGGCGCGGGTGGCGCGCGGCGAGTGCGACATCACGCTCGCCTTCACCTACCCCGGCCTGCGCGAGGAGGCCCCCGCCGAACTGGTCGAGATCCCCCTCCTCGAAGACCAGCTGACGGTGCTGCTGCCCACCGGCCACCCGCTGGCCCGGCGGCGGGCCGTCAAGCTCGCGGAGCTGAGCGGGGAGCGGTGGATCGCGGGCTGCCTGCGCTGCCGCGCCAACTTCCTGCACGAGTGCGCGGAGCAGGGCTTCGCCCCCGACATCGCCTTCACCAGTGACGACAACCTCGTCGTCCAGAGCATGGTCGCGGCGGGGCTCGGCGTCGCGATGATGCCCGGGCTCGTACTCTCCTTCCTCTGCCACCAGAAGGTCACCGGCCGCGCCCTGGAGCCCGCCTCCCGCCGTCACGTCTCGGCGTACGTGCTGCGGGAGCATCTGCGGGTGCCGGCGACGGAGGTGGTGCTGGAGGAGCTGAAGGCGGTGGCGGCGAACCGGGTCGGGTGCTGAGCGATCGCCGGAGGCGAGACCCATAAGCACCTCTTGAGGTCCGCGAAGAAACCGTCGTTGGACGCGGTGGAAGGGGCGGCAGGACGCTGCGTCCATGACCACTCCGACCGCCTCCGCGCCGCCCATCCTGTACGCCACTCCGCGCGTCAGCGCGTTCGTCGACGAGGTACGCGAGGCCGTCCGGCGTGGCCTGGCGCCGGACCTCACCGCGCATCTGGTGGCCGAGCGCCTCGCCCCCCACCTCGGCGCGCCCGACCTGCTCACGCCGGACCAGCGGCAGGGCGACCCCGAGACCTACCGCCAGCACCTCCTGCACGCCGAACCCGACGGCAGCTTCTCCGTCGTCGCCCTCGTCTGGCTGCCCGGCCAGCGCACCGCCATCCACGACCACGTCTCGTGGTGCGTGGCCGGCGTCCACGAGGGCCAGGAGCGCGAGCGCCGCTACCACCTCGTCCCCGACGGCACCACCTCCCGCCTGGTCGCGGTGGCGGAGGTGACCAACCCGCGCGGCTCGGCCGCCGGCTTCGCGCCGCCCGGAGATATCCACAGGGTGTGGAACGCGGGCGCGGACACGGCGATCTCCATCCACGTCTACGGCGCGGACGTCAGCCGCCTGGGCAGCAGCGTCCGGCGCGTGTACGAGTCCCCGAAGGGCGAGGAGCTGTGACCCCGGAGCCGGCCGCCGACCCGGCCTCTCGCGGATGGGCCGGCCCATGGCGCTGACGGACGCGCGCGGCGGCCGCAACGCCCCCGACGGCACCCCCGGGCCGGCACGTACGTCCGGGACGCCCGGCCCGGCACGTGCGTCCGGGACGCCCGGGCCGGCACGTACGTCCGGGACGCCCGCGCCCTCTGCGCCCGCCGCGTCCGCGCCTCCCGCGTCCGCGCCCACCGCGCCTCCCGCGTCCGCGCCCACCGCGCCTCCCGCGTCCGCGCGCCCGGCGCCCGGCCGCTGGGGGCGGGTCGGCGCGCTTGTGCCCGGGCTGGCGCTCGGGATGCTGGGGGTCGGGGTCGCGTGGGGCGTGCACCTCCTGGTGGGCGGGGTGCCGATGCTGACCGTCGCCGTCGTGCTCGGCGTCGTCGCCGCGCACCTGCCGGGCACGCGCGGGCTCGTACGGGGGTCCGGGCGGGCCGGGCTGTCGTTCGCCGGGAAGCGGCTGATGCGGCTCGGCGTGGTGCTGCTCGGGCTCAAGCTCAGCCTGGACGACGTACTGGGGCTTGGCTGGGCGAGCGTGGCGATGGTGTGCGGCGTGGTCGCGGCCACCTTCTTCGGCACCTGGTGGCTGGGCCGCCGCATGGGCCTGCGCGGCGATCAGCCCCTCCTGATCGCCACCGGCTACGCGATCTGCGGCGCGTCCGCGATCGGCGCCGTCAGCGAGGTCTCGGACAGCGACGAGCGCGACGTGGCGACGTCCGTCGCGCTGGTCACGCTCTGCGGCACGCTCGCCATCGCCGTACTGCCGCTGCTCCAGCACCCGCTCGGCCTCGACGACCCGCGGTTCGGCCGGTGGGTCGGGGCGAGCGTGCACGACGTGGGGCAGGTGGTGGCGGCCGCGCAGACGGCCGGGCCGTCCGCGCTCGGCGAGGCGGTGCTGGTGAAGCTGATGCGGGTGGCACTGCTGGCGCCGCTGGTCGCGGCGGTGGCCGTGTCCGTACGGGCGCGGCGGGCGTCGCGGGCGGGCAGCGCGGCCGGCGGCGGCGAGACCGGCGCGGGCGCGCGGCGGCCGCCGCTCGTGCCGCTGTTCGTCCTCGGCTTCCTGGCCATGGTCGCCCTGCGCAGTACGGACCGGCTGCCGTCCACGGCGCTGGAGACCGCCGCGACCGCCCAGGAGCTGCTCCTCGCCGCCGCCCTCTTCGGCCTCGGCAGCGCGGTGCACCTGCCCTCGCTGGCCCGGACCGGCGGGCGGGTGGCGGCGCTCGGGCTGTGCGCGTGGGTGGTGGTGGCGGGCGTCGGCTACGGCGGGGTGCTGCTCACGACGTAGCGGGTCGGTGCGGTGACGGCCGAGTGGGGCCTGGCTCGCGGCAGCCGGGCCCCATCGCCGTGAGGGCCCCACCGCCGTGAGGGCCCCGCCGCCGTGAGGGCCCCACCTGCGTCCAGGGCCCCACCTGCGTCCAGGGCCCCACCTGCGTCCAGGGCCCCACCGCCGTCAGGGTCGGACCGCCCTCAGGGCCGAACCGCCGTCACGATCCGTAGATCTCCGTCATCTGCGTGATCTTGTTGTTCTTGTCGACCGCGACGTCGTAGAAGTTCTGCCCCCAGCAGTCGCTGGTGTCCGCCTTCGTCTGCCCGCCGTCGTAGCTCTTGCCGTCCGGGTCGGCGCACGTCTTGACGTGGGCGATGCCGCCGTTCTGGGCGGTGAGGGCCTTCTGCCGGGAGTCCTTCTTGCTGATGATCGTCACCTTGGTGGCGCCCGAGGCGACGGAGTACGTGTTCAGCTGCCCGATGGGCTGGTAGGACGCCCCCGCCTGCGACTTCGGGTCGCAGTGCATCCTGGCGTCCTTGGCGATGATGTTGTTCATCGCGCCCTCGACGTTGTTGACCCAGATGATCTTGTGTCCCGTGCCGATCGTGGGACAGTCGCCGGTGGTCTTCTTCGCCTTCTTGGTCTTCTTGCCGTTCTCCTTGCCGACCTTCTTCGTGGAGTGGCCGGCCGAGGCGCTGGACCCGCGCTTGGAGCCGGTGGAGCCGGTGTCCTTGGGACCGCAGGCGGTGAGGGTGAGGGCCGCGGAGACGAGCACGGCGGTGGCGAAAAACGAACGGTTGAAGGACAACATTTCCCCCGATGGTGCGGGCCTGGACGTCGGTGACCAGGCTGGGTAGCAAGAGTGAGGCCGTACGTCGCTCGTCATGCGGTATGCCGACCTGGCCGAAAGCTTAGGGGCGTGAGCATGACGATTTGCTCGTTGCTTACCGAATACTGAGAGAGCGGTTTCCAACCTGTGACGATGATCGCGCGCGGCGTGTCGGTCCTAGGACAGAGGGCGGAAGGGATCTCCGTCCCCCGCCAGGTGTCACTCCCCGAAACGCCTCTTACGCTGGCGTAATGACCGCTCTCGACCCGCGCGACACCGACGTCGCGGACAGTCCCCTCGCACCCCTCGCACCCCCCGCCCCCGTCACCCCGCCGGCTGCCGGCCTCGACGGCGGCCCCGCCGGTGATCTCGACGGCGGCCTCTCCGGTGATCTTGACGGCGGCGAAGGCGACGGCGACGACGGCGGCTCCGTGCTCGGCCGGCGCTACCGCGCCCTCACCCTCGGCATCGTGTCCGTCGTCTCCCTCATCGCGTTCGAGGCGAGCGCGGTCAACACGGCCATGCCGGTCGCGGCCCGCGCCCTCGACGGGGTCGAGCTGTACGCGTACGCGTTCTCCGCGTACTTCACCGCCAGCCTGTTCGCGATGGCGCTGTCGGGCGAGTGGTGCGACCGCCGGGGGCCGCTCGTGCCGCTGTTCACCGGGATCGCGGCGTTCGGGGCGGGCCTGGTGGTCTCCGGCTCGGCGCAGAACATGTGGACGTTCGTGGGCGGTCGCGCCGTGCAGGGGATCGGCGGCGGGCTGGTGATCGTCTCGCTGTATGTGCTGGTCGGCCGCGCCTATCCGCAGCGGCTGCAGCCCGCCGTGCTGGCGTCCTTCTCCGCCGCCTGGGTGCTGCCGGTGATCGTCGGCCCGCTGGTCGCCGGGACGGTCACCGAGCGGGCCGGGTGGCGCTGGGTCTTCCTGTCCATCCCGGTGCTGATCCTGCTGCCGCTCGCGGTGATGCTCCCCGCCCTGCGCAAGGTCGAGCGGGGCCGGACCTCCCCGGCCATGAACCGCCGCCGCATCCTCCTCGCGCTGGCGGTCGCGTCCGGCGCCGGGCTGCTGCAGTACGCGGGCCAGGACCTGGCCTGGATCTCCCTGGTCCCCGCCGCGGCCGGGCTCGCGCTGCTCGTCCCGTGCGTCCTGCGGCTGCTGCCGCGGGGCACCTTCCGGGCCGCACGCGGGCTGCCGTCCGTGGTGCTGCTGCGCGGCATCGCGGCGGGCTCCTTCCTGGGTGCCGAGAGCTTCGTACCGCTGATGCTGGTCACCGAGCGCGGCCTGTCCGCGACCGCGGCCGGGCTCTCGCTCACCGGCGGCGGGCTGACCTGGGCGCTCGGTTCGTACACCCAGAGCCGACCGCGCCTGGAGCCCTACCGCGAGCGGCTGATGTCGGCGGGCATGGTGCTGATGGCGACGGCCATCGCCCTGGTGCCGCTCGCCCTCCTCGACTCCGTCCCGGCGTGGGTGGTCGCCGTGGCGTGGGTGATCGGCGGCTACGGGATGGGGCTGGTGATCTCCAGCGGCAGCGTGCTGCTGCTCAAGCTCTCCGGCCCGGACGAGGCGGGCAGCAACTCCGCCTCCCTCCAGGTCTCCGACGCGCTCGGCAACATCACGCTGGTGGGGCTGAGCGGGGTCCTGTTCGTCGCCTTCGGCGGCGGCTCGGTCGCGGCGGGCCACGCGGGGGCGGAGGCCGCGGGGTCCGCCTCGGCGGGGACGGGGCACGCGGGGGCGTTCGCGGCGGTGTACGTGGCGATGGCGGCGGTGGCGCTGGTGGGGGCGGCGGTGACGGCGCGGCTGCGGCCTGTCACGGAAAAGTCTTAGTACCGGGCGGTACCACGCTTAGTACCGGGCGGTACCACGCGGTACCATCGGCGCATGGGTGCCTTGAATGTGAGATTCACCGACGAAGAGCTGGACGCGCTGCGGCGCCGCGCCGAGCAGGAGGGCCGCAGCATGCAGTCCTTCGCCCACGACGCCGTCATCGCGGCGATCAACGAGCACTCCCGCCTGTTCAACGAGGCCGCGGCCCATGTGCTCAAGGTGAGCGAAGAGCTGAACCGGAGGCTCGCCTGATGCACTACCTCACGCTTCCCGAGCTGCTGAACCTCGCCGAGCGGCTTGGGGAGAGCGAAGTGCGCGACTACGGCCTGCTGGAGTCGGCCCTGGCCCGGCCGCAGGCCAGCGTCTTCGGGCAGGACGCCTACCCGGACGTCTGGCAGAAGGCCGCCGCGCTCATGGAGTCGCTGGCCCGCAACCACGCCCTCGTGGACGGCAACAAGCGCCTCTCCTGGTACGCCACCTGGGTCTTCCTCCACATCAACGGTCATCCGCTCAGCGCGGACTTCGATGTCGACGAGGCGGAGAGATTCGTCCTGTCCGTCTGCCAGGGTGAACTGGACGTACCGAAGATCGCGGAGGGGCTGGCCCGGTTCACGGGGCCCGGTGTGAGCTGAATCCCACCTCCGGGTGGTCCGGGGGCGTAGCCCCCAAGCGTGAAGGACGGCACCGGTAGGCTGACGCGGTCCTCGAACCCCCGCCGATCCAGCCCGACGGAGACCGTGACTACTACCGCCTCCTCCACCACCAGCCATCACCTGTCGCCCGCCTTCCCCGGCCGCGCCCCCTGGGGCACCGCGAGCAAGCTGCGCGCCTGGCAGCAGGGCGCGATGGAGAAGTACATCCAGGAGCAGCCCCGCGACTTCCTCGCGGTCGCCACGCCCGGCGCCGGCAAGACCACCTTCGCGCTGACGCTCGCCTCCTGGCTGCTGCACCACCACGTCGTGCAGCAGGTGACGGTCGTGGCGCCGACCGAGCACCTGAAGAAGCAGTGGGCGGAGGCCGCGGCCCGGATAGGGATCAAGCTGGACCCGGAGTACAGCGCCGGGCCCCTCGGGCGGGAGTACCACGGCGTCGCCGTCACCTACGCGGGCGTCGGCGTGCGGCCGATGCTCCACCGCAACCGCTGCGAGCAGCGCAAGACGCTGGTCATCCTGGACGAGATCCACCACGCCGGCGACTCCAAGTCGTGGGGCGAGGCCTGCCTGGAGGCGTTCGAGCCGGCGACCCGGCGGCTCGCGCTGACCGGCACGCCCTTCCGGTCCGACACCAACCCGATCCCCTTCGTCACCTACGAGGAGGGGAACGACGGCATCCGGCGGTCGGCCGCCGACTACACGTACGGATACGGCAGCGCCCTGAACGACGGCGTCGTCCGGCCGGTGATCTTCCTCTCCTACAGCGGCAACATGCGCTGGCGGACCAAGGCGGGCGACGAGCTGGAGGCCCGGCTGGGCGAGCCGATGACCAAGGACGCCGTCTCGCAGGCCTGGCGCACCGCGCTCGACCCGCGCGGCGACTGGATGCCCAATGTGCTGCGCGCCGCCGACCAGCGGCTCACCGAGGTCCGCAAGTCCATCCCGGACGCGGGCGCGCTCGTCATCGCGACCGACCAGGACTCGGCGCGCGCGTACGCCAAGCTGATCCGCGAGATCACCGGCACCAAGGCCACCGTCGTGCTGTCCGACGACTCCGGGGCCTCCCAGCGCATCGAGGACTTCAGCCACTCCGACGACCGCTGGATGGTCGCGGTGCGGATGGTGTCGGAGGGCGTGGACGTGCCGCGCCTGGCCGTCGGCGTCTACGCGACCACCATCTCCACCCCGCTGTTCTTCGCGCAGGCCGTCGGCCGTTTCGTACGGTCCCGGCGGCGCGGCGAGACGGCCTCCGTCTTCCTGCCCACCATCCCCATGCTGCTCGGCTTCGCGAACGAGATGGAGGTCGAGCGCGACCACGTCCTCGACAAGCCCAAGAAGGAGGGCGAGGAGGAGAATCCGTACGCCGAGGAGGAGAAGCTCCTCCAGGAGGCCGAGAAGCAGCAGGACGAGGACACCGGCGAGCAGGACATGCTGCCCTTCGAGGCGCTGGAGTCGGATGCGGTCTTCGACCGGGTGCTCTACGACGGCGCCGAGTTCGGCATGCAGGCCCACCCGGGCAGCGAGGAGGAGCAGGACTACCTCGGCATCCCCGGGCTGCTGGAGCCCGACCAGGTGCAACTGCTGCTCCAGCGGCGGCAGGCGCGGCAGATCGCGCACAGCCGCAAGAAGCCGGACACGGAGGCCGACCTGCTGGAACTCCCGGCGGAGCGGCGGCCGGTGGTCACCCACAAGGAGCTGCTCGAGCTGCGCAAGGAGCTCAACTCCCTGGTGGGGGCGTACGTTCACCAGAGCGGCAAGCCCCACGGGGTGATCCACACCGAGCTGCGCCGGGTGTGCGGCGGGCCGCCGAGCGCGGAGGCGACGGCCGGGCAGATCCGGGAGCGGATCAAGAAGGTCCGGGAGTGGGCCACGCGGATGCGGTGACCGGGCCATGGGTGGCCGCGCGGGTGGGGTACCGCGAGGTGACGAGGCCATGGGCGGCCGTGTAGAGGAGGCGACCAGGCGATGGGGCGGCCGTGCGGAGGAGGCGACCAGGAAGTTCCGCTCGGATTATGGACAAACTCTTCCGCTGAGCGGACCGGCTCGCTACCGTTCCGGCCAACGCACACGCCCCGTGGCAGCGCCGCCGCGGAGCGCGGCCGGTGCGTGCGACCACGACCGGCGGCCTCTTGGCGCGCCGCCGTCGGGACCGGCGGCGCCCTCCTCGAAGAGCCGCCACTCATGACGGAGGAGGGGGCGTCGTGACCGCGGAGACCTCCCAGACGCTCGACCGGGGACTACGCGTCCTCAAACTGCTGGCCGACACCGACCACGGGCTGACCGTGACCGAGCTGTCCAACAAGCTCGGCGTCAACCGTACGGTGGTCTACCGCCTGCTGGCCACGCTCGAGCAGCACTCCCTCGTACGCCGTGACATCGGCGGCCGCGCACGGGTCGGGCTCGGCGTGCTGCAACTCGGCCGCCAGGTGCACCCGCTGCTGCGGGAGGCGGCCCTGCCCGCGCTGCGCGCCCTCGCCGACGACCTCGGCGCCACCGCGCACCTCACCCTGGTCGACGGCACGGAGGCGCTCGCGGTCGCGGTCGTCGAACCGACCTGGACCGACTACCACGTCGCCTACCGGGCCGGCTTCCGACACCCGCTGGACCGCGGCGCCGCGGGCCGGGCGATCCTGGCCGCCCGCTCGGGCCACGCCAACGACCCCGGCTACGTCCTCACCCACGGTGAGCTGGAAGCGGGCGCGAGCGGCGCCGCCGCGCCGCTGACCGGGGTCACCGGGATCGAGGGCAGCGTGGGCGTGGTGATGCTCTGCGACGCGGTGCCTGAGCGGGTGGGCCCGCGCGTGATGGACGCGGCCCGCGAGGTCGCGGACGCCCTGCGCTGAGACCTCCTGGCGCGGGGCTTCGCGTGGGCGGCGTCCGCGGGCGGCCCGCCGCGCGATCGGTCCCGCGCGGGGCTTCGCGTGAGCGGCGTGCGCGGGTGGCCCGCATCGCGGTCGGCCCCCGCAGTCGGTCTCGCGCGGGGGCCTCGCGCGGGTGGTCTGCGCGCGGGGCGTCGCCGGCGCGCGACGGCGCTTGCGGCCGGAGCCCCGGCGCGGGGTGGCGCGCTTCGGGCCCCGGCGGTCAACTAGATTCACATCCATGCCTGCCGTCTCCCCGCGCGCCCGGATCCTTGCGATCTGCTCCGCGCCCGTCCTCGCCCTCCTCGCGGTCGCCGCCTTCGCCCCGCTGCCCTTCTCGGTGGCCGAGCCGGGCTCGACCGTGAACGTCCTCGGCTCCCACCAGGGCGGGCCGGTGATCAGCATCTCCAAGGCGAAGCCCCGCAAGACCACCGGGCAGCTGAGGATGACGACGATCGTGGCGACCGGACCGGACGCCACGGTCCGGCTGAAGGACGTCATCGGCGGCTGGTTCGACACCGACCGCGCCGTGATGCCGCGCGACTCCGTCTACCCCGTCGGCAACACGACCAAGGAGATCGAGGCGCACAACGTCAAGGAGATGCGGGAGTCCCAGAACAGCGCCACCAGCGCCGCGCTCGGCTATCTCCACCGCTCCCCCCGCGAGGTCCAGGTCAAGCTGAGCCTCGCGGACGTGGGCGGCCCGAGCGCCGGGCTGCTCTTCTCCCTGGGCATCGTCGACAAGCTCGACGGCGACGGCCGTGGCGGCGACCTCACCGGCGGCCGCACCATCGCGGGCACCGGCACGATCACGGCCGACGGCAAGGTGGGCGCGGTGGGCGGGGTCCCGCTGAAGACCCAGGCCGCCAGGCGGGACGGCGCGACGGTCTTCCTGGTCCCCAAGGAGGAGTGCTCGGACGCCAAGGCCGAACTTCCCAAGGGGCTGCGGCTGATCCCCGTCACCACGCTCAGGGGCGCGGTGAAAGCGCTGGTGGCACTGAAGTCGGGCGGCACGGTGCCGCACTGCTGAGCGGGTTTCCCCCCGGTTGAACGGCTGTCCTCGGTCCCTCGGTCACAGCCGGGCCGCGAGGCCCGGCCGTGGCGCCGGCCGGGGGCGGGGGGTCGCGAGGCGCAGGCCCACCTCGACCAGCGTCCAGCCGAGACGGCTGCGCAGCCGGCGGGCGCGGCGGGCCGCGTGGGGCGAGCGGGCCGGGCGGGCGCGCGGGGCCTCGTGGCGCAGCCGCTCGGCCCGGATGCGGTGCAGCCGCAGATGGATGTCGTCGCCGTACATGGTGTGTTCCCCCAGGGGTCGGTCAGTCCTTGTTGCGCGGGAAACCGTGCAGATGGATACGGAAGGGGGCCGAGCCCTCGGTGCTCTTGTCGACTTCCATCTCGCGGTAGCTCTCGATCAGCTCCTGCACCTTGTCGCGCAGCTCGGCGGCGAGTTCAGGGGTGAGACGCATGGACCAGTCGCTGATGTCCCAGGCGCGGCGCCACTCCTCGGGCCACTCCTGCCAGGTGCCGAGCCAGGTGGACAGCTCCTGGCTGTGGATGGTGGCCCACTCGTGCAGCAGCGTGCTCATCGCGCCCCGCAGGGACGGGTCCGCGCCGTGCAGCATCTCCTCGGCGCCCACGTGCGTGGCGCGCTGCGCCGCCTTCCACCACCGCTCGCGCCCCTTGCCGCGCTCCGGGTCGTCGACGACGAAGCCATGCGCGGCCAGTTGTCGCAGGTGGTAGCTGGTGGCGCCGCTGGACTCGCCGAGCCGGTCGGCGAGTTGGGAGGCGGTGGCCGGGCCGTATTCGCGCAGCGCGCCGAGCAGGCGTATCCGTAGCGGGTGCGCGAGTCCGCGTAGGGAGCGGGGGTCGAGCACCCGCACGTCGTCGGGCAGCGGCTTCTCTTTCTCGGCCATGGACGGCAGCCTAATGATGCAAAGACTCCGTTGCAAGGGAGTCTTTGCAACCGAATCTTTGCGTCGCGAGATCAGTCCTCCGCCGCCTGCTTGACCAGCGGAATCATCCGCAGCGGCACCGGGTTCTCCATCACGATCGTCGTCGAGGCCCGCACGATGCCCTCGAAGCCCACCACCCGGTCGATCACCCGCTGGAGATCGGCGTTGGAGCGGGCGACCAGGCGGCAGAGCATGTCGCCGTGGCCGGTGGTGGTGTGCAGCTCCAGCACCTCGGGGACGCCGGCCAGATGGCTGCGGACGTCCGGCCCCTGGCCCTGCTTGATCTCCAGGGTCGCGAACGCGGTGACCGGATAGCCGATCGCCGCCGGGTCCACCTCGGGCCCGAACCCCCGGATCACCCCCTGGGTCAGCAGCCGGTCCAGCCGCGCCTGCGCCGTGCCGCGCGCGACGCCGAGCCGGCGCGACGCCTCCAGCACACCGATCCGGGGCTCCTCGGCGAGCAGTTCGATCAGTCGGGCGTCGAGTCGGTCGATCCCCAAGGCGGCCTCCGGTGCGAGTGCTGTGCGAGTGCTGTGAGAGTGGTCACTGTGTACAGAATGCTCGACGGAATGCCGGAACGGCTAGGCAGGTTGCCCAGCAAATCAGCGAACTGTTGCGCATCCTGAGCCATGGGGTCACGGTGAAGACATGACTGAGACCCTGGATCACACCCTGGCCGTGACGGGAGAAGGCGCGCGTCGGGCGGACCCCTTCCCGGTGAAGGGGATGGACGCGGTCGTCTTCGCCGTCGGCAATGCCAAGCAGGCCGCGCACTACTACTCCACCGCGTTCGGCATGAAGCTCGTCGCCTACGCGGGGCCCGAGAACGGCTGCCGGGAGACCGCGAGCTATGTGCTCGTCTCCGGCGGCGCCCGCTTCGTGTTCACCTCCGTCATCAAGCCCGCCACCGCCTGGGGATCCTTCCTCGCCGAGCACGTCGCCGCCCACGGCGACGGCGTCATCGACCTGGCCATCGAGGTGCCGGACGCCCGGGCCGCGTACGACTACGCCACCAGCCACGGCGCCACCGGCATCGAGGAGCCGCACGAGGTCAAGGACGAGCACGGCACGGTGGTGCTCGCCTCCATCGCCACGTACGGCGACACCCGCCACACCCTGGTCGACCGCTCCGGCTACAGCGGTCCCTACCTCCCCGGCTTCGCGCCCGCCGACCCGCTGGTCGAGCCGCCCGCCACCAGGAACTTCCAGGCCATCGACCACTGCGTCGGCAACGTCGAGCTGGGCCGGATGAACGAGTGGGTGACCTTCTACAACGACGTCATGGGCTTCACCAACATGAAGGAGTTCGTGGGCGACGACATCGCCACCGAGTACTCCGCCCTGATGTCGAAGGTCGTCGCGGACGGCACCCGGAAGGTGAAGTTCCCGCTCAACGAGCCCGCCGTCGCCAAGAAGAAGTCCCAGATCGACGAGTACCTGGAGTTCTACGGCGGCCCCGGCGTCCAGCACATCGCGCTCGCCACGAACGACATCGTCGCCACCGTACGGGCCATGCGCGCGGCCGGTGTCCGCTTCCTGGACACCCCCGACTCGTACTACGACACGCTCGGCGAGTGGGTCGGCGAGACGCGGGTGCCCCTGGACACGCTGCGCGAGCTGAAGATCCTCGCCGACCGCGACGAGGACGGCTATCTGCTGCAGATCTTCACCAAGCCGGTGCAGGACCGGCCGACCGTCTTCTTCGAACTGATCGAGCGGCACGGCTCGATGGGCTTCGGGAAGGGCAACTTCAAGGCGCTGTTCGAGGCGATCGAGCGCGAGCAGGCCAGGCGCGGCAACCTCTGACCGCCGCCCCACCCCCAGCCCCCTTGCGTGCCCCTTGCGAGAAAGTACGAACTAAAGCTGTTACGAACTTCGGACCGTCTACACTCGGCGCGTTGCTATCCATTACAACGCCGTGTGGTGTATGGGGAGTTGTTGGGGTTCGAATGGCGCAAGACGTGCAAGGCATCTATGCGAAGGGGCGTCTGACCAGGAATAAGTTCGCCCTGGCAGGAGGAAAGGCGGCCGCGTCGGGGGCGTTGGGAGTGCTTGCCGTCCCCGCGCCCGACGCGGCCGGGGGCGAGGCACCCCCCATCGAGGGCGACCCCCGGGAGCTGCCCGCCCTGACGCCTCAGGAACAGCCGTAGCCCGGCACACCCGCCCCCGGGCTTCGCCGGGCAGGTCCACGGCAGGTCGCCCGGCTACGCCGATCTTCCCTCCCGGACCGCCGGGTGCGAATCTGGAGCCATGGCTGACCTGATCGAAACGCTGCGGGAGGGCCTCCCCTCCGAGGCCGTCGTGACCGACCCCGACGTCATGGGCTCGTACGCCAACGACATGGCGAGCTTCTGCGAGGCGGGCACCCCGGCCGTCGTCGTCCTCCCGCGCAGCGTCGAGCAGGTGCAGCACGTGATGCGCACCGCGACCCGACTGCGCGTCCCGGTCGTCCCGCAGGGCGCTCGTACGGGCCTGTCGGGGGCCGCCAACGCGTCCGACGGCTGCATCGTCCTCTCCCTCGTGAAGATGGACCGGATCCTGGAGATCAACCCGGTGGACCGGATCGCGGTCGTGGAGCCGGGCGTGGTCAACGCCGTCCTGTCGCGCGCCGTCATGGAGCGCGGCCTGTACTACCCGCCGGACCCCTCCAGTTGGGAGCAGTGCACCATCGGCGGCAACATCGGCACCGCCTCCGGAGGCCTGTGCTGCGTGAAGTACGGCGTCACCGCCGAATACGTGCTCGGCCTGGACGTCGTCCTCGCCGACGGCCGCCTGCTGAAGACCGGCCGCCGCACCGCCAAGGGCGTCGCCGGCTACGACCTGACCCGGCTGTTCGTCGGCTCCGAGGGCAGCCTCGGCATCGTCGTCCGCGCCGTGCTCGCCCTCAAGCCCGCCCCGCCCGAGCAGCTCGTCCTCGCCGCCGAGTTCCCCTCCACGGCGGCCGCCAGCGACGCCATCTGCCAGATCATGGAGCGCGGACACACCCCCTCGCTGCTCGAACTCATGGACCGCACCAGTGTCCACGCGGTCAACGCCCTGGCCAACATGGGCCTCCCGGACACCACCGAAGCCCTCCTCCTGGCCGCCTTCGACACCCCCGACCCGGCAGCCGACCTCGCCGCCGTCGGCGAGCTGTGCACCGCCGCCGGAGCCACCGAGGTCGTCCCGGCCGAGGACGCCGCCGAGTCCGATCTGCTGCTCCAGGCCCGCCGGCTGACCCTCCCGGCCCTGGAGGCGGTCAAGGGCGTCACGATGATCGACGACGTCTGCGTCCCGCGCTCCCGGCTCGCCGCGATGATCGACGGGACCGCCGCGATCGCCGAGAAGTACGGCCTGACCATCGGCGTCGTCGCCCACGCCGGCGACGGCAACACCCACCCCACCGTCTGCTTCGACGCCTCGGACCCGGACGAGTCACGGCGCGCGCGGGAGTCCTTCGACGAGATCATGGCGCTGGGCCTCGAACTGGGCGGCACGATCACGGGGGAGCACGGGGTGGGGGTCCTCAAGCGCGAATGGCTGGCCCGGGAACTCGGCCCGGTGGGCGTGGAGATGCAGCGGGGCATCAAGCAGGTCTTCGACCCGCTGGGCCTGCTGAACCCGGGCAAGCTCTTCGCGTGATCACTTCTTGTCGCGGTTTCTTGTGCCCCGGTACGCCTCCCACGCCAGCCAGTGGAGGAGCTGATCTCTGACCTTCGCCTTGGCCGGAGACAGTGAGTTGAAGTCCGCTTCAGCGATGTCGAGCCTGGCGAAGTCGCATCGCGGCCTCTCTCCGACCGGCAAGTCCATGGCGTGAGGAAAGGCCGCGATGAGGCAGATCCAGCTCTTGACGGGTGTGGGCTCCGGCAGATAGGGGACCACCACAAAGGTTTCCCCGGCTTCCAGGTCGAGGCCGACCCCCTTCCTGCTGAAGCCACTCGTCCGCGCCGTCGCCACCAGCTCCAGCATCCGGGAACGCGACGCCATCCTGACGGCGGCGGGGACGGGCCAGCCGAAATACGACTGGACTCGGCTGGATCTCCTCAGCCAGTTCCTCATGGGACAACCCAAACCTCTGTGTCGGGGGTGATGCCTGGAGAGTACGGGTCGTGCATGCGATCCAGGGCCTCGCCGATGCGGTGGTTTCCGTTGACCACTTCTCCGTTGTCCAGGACGACACTGCCGCCCAGCTCGTCCGGGTTGTTGATCGACTCCAGGAGGCGTTCGTCGTCCATCCCGCGTATGGCGGCGAGCTTCTCCGGGTCTCCGCGATCCGGCAATCTGACGTCCTCCAGGTCGCCGAGCCGCATCGGCACCCGCTTGGCCCGCATGGCAGCGTCGGCCAGTTCCGCCGACGATTGGTTGGTGGTGAAGAGATTCCCGAGGAATCTCCCGACTCGTGAGCGGGGTTTGCCCTCCGGGCATCCTTGAAGCCCCAGGGGATCGGACCAGGTGTGGGGGTTGTGGACGTAGGTGGCGGGGTTGGGGGCGGGGGCCAGGCCCAGGGGGTCGGGGGTGAGGTAGCGGGCGGTTTCGGGGTCGTAGTAGCGGTGGTGGTTGTAGTGGAGGCCGGTTTCCGGGTCGTCGTACTGGCCGGGGAAGCGGAGCGGCGTGTACGTGGTGCTGTCGGCGGCCCAGGTGGTGGTGCCCCACAGGGTGGTGCGGGCCTCCCACGCGATGTCGCCGGTCTCGTCGACGAGATGGGTGGGGGTGCCGATGAGGTCGGTGACGATGGCGAAGAAGCGCTGGTCGATCTCGCGCTGGGTGGCGGTGTCGGTGGTGCGCTCGGTCTGGGCCACGGAGTGGCGGCCCTGGTGGTCCCAGGTCAGGGTGGTGGGGTGGGGGAGGCCGGGTGTGGTGGTGGTCTGCTCGATGAGGGTGGGACCGTCCCAGGTGAAGTCGGTCTGCTCGACGACCGTTTCGCCGCCGTCGGCGAGGCGTTGTTTGGCGGTGCGGCGGCCGAGGGGGTCGTACAGGTAGCGCCACACCGTGCCGTCGGGGGTGGTGACGGTGGTGAGGCGGTCCTCGGCGTCCCAGGTGTAGCGCCAGGTGTCGGGCTTACGGGAGAGGCGGGGCTTCTGGCGGAGGGTGAGCCGGCCTGCGCCGTCGTGTTCGTAGCGGACGCGCCCGGCGCGGGTGATGCGGGTGCCGGTGTACGCACGGTCTCCCGTGGCGTCGGCGTGGGCGTGGGCGTCGGCGTGGGGGCAGGGGTGTGGCTCGGGCCAGGTGGCGTGGGTCTGGTTGCCGGCCTCGTCGTAGGCGTAGGTCTCGGTCCAGCGCCGGGCGTGGACGGCGGTGACGCGGCCCGCCGTGTCGAGGGTGAAGGTCCGGGGGCCTGTGTGGTGGTCGTCGATGCCGGTGAGGTGGCCGTCGGGACGGTAGGTGTACGTGCGGTGGTGGAGCGGGCCGGCGGCCGCCGGGTCGGTGCGGGCGTGGTCGGTGAGGGTGTGGTCGGTGAGGGTCTGGGCGGTGAGCCGGCCGAGGGGGTCCCAGGCGGTGGCGAGGGTGAGGGTGTCGTCGATGTGGCGGGTGGTCTCGCGGCCCGTGGCGTCGTGGTCGAAGGCCAGGGTGTGGCCGGAGGCGGTGAGGGTGGTGCGGTTGCCCGCCGGGTCGTAGGCGTAGGTGGTGGTGGCGCCCGTGGGGGTGGTGCGGCGCACCCGGCGGCCCAGCGCGTCGTAGGCGTGGGTGAGGACCCGGTCGCCCACCACTTCGGACTTGACGCGGCCCATGCGGTCGCGGTGGTAGGCCACCTCGACGTCGGGTCCGGTGGCGGTGGCCAGGTGTCCGGCGGGGTCGTAGGTGAAGGTGGTGGTCGGGCCGTCGGCGGTCTTGCGGACCGTGCGGCCCAGCGCGTCGCGCTCGTAGTGGATGGTCTGGCCGAGCGGGTTGGTGCGGGCGGTGAGCCGTCCGGCCGCGTCGTGGGCGTAGGTGTGGGTGCGGCCGTCGAAGTCGGTCTCGGCCACCAGGCGGCCCGCCGGATCGTATTCGTAGGACCAGGTCAGCCCCTGGGGGTTGGTGACCTGGGTCAGCCGCAGCGCGCTGTCGTGGGTGAACTCGTAGCGCACCCCGTCCGGACCGGTGCGGGCCACCGGCAGGTCGAAGTGGGTGTACTCGCAACGGGTGGTGGCGCCGCCCGGGTCGGTGTGGCTGGTGCAGTTGCCCTCGCCGTCGTACGTCCACGACTCCCGGCTGCCGTCCGGGTGGGTACGGGTGGCGAGCTTGCCCTCCACCGTCCACTCCAGCCGGGTGGTGCGGCCGAGCGGATCGGTGATGGTGATCGGGCGGCCGAAGGGGTCGCGCTCGTAGCGGGTGGTGGCGCCCAGCGGGTCGGTGATCTCGACGGGCAGGCCCGCCGCGTCACAGCGCACATGGGTGGTGGCGCCCAGCGCGTCGGTGACGGCGGCCAGATGGCCCCGGGCGTCATAGGCGTGGCGGGTGGTGTGACCCGCCGGGTCGGTCAGGGCGGTGCGGCGGCCCGCCTCGTCGTAGGTCTGCCGCCAGGTGGCGCCGTCCGCGCCGGTCAGGGTGAGGGGCAGGCCTAGCGCGTCGTACGTGGCGGTGGCCCGGCGGCCGTCCGGGCGGGTGACGGCGATGAGGCGTCCGGCCTCGTCGTAGGTGTGGGTGGTGGTGTGGCCGAGGGCATCGGTGCGGGTCAGCGGCCGGTGGTGGCGGTCGTAGGTGGTGCGGGTGGTGTGGCCCAGCGGGTCGGTCTCGGCGACGACCTGACAGAGGCCGTTGACCAGGTAGCGCGTGGTGTGGCCGTCGGGGGTGGTGACGGTCGTGATCCGGTGGCCGGTGGCCTGGTCGACGCGGTCGTAGTCCAGCCGCACCGAGACGTGGCCCGCCTCGCCGCCCTCGGCGATGCAGCGGTCGCGGTTGTCGTAGACGTAGTCGTAGCGGCGCTGGTTGGTGTCGGTCCAGGAGATGACCCGGCGCTCGTCGTCGTACTCGAACCGCAGCGGCAGGCCGGAGAAGTTGACGACCTCCGTCAGGTCGCCGTCGGTGTAGCCGTAGCGGACGATCTCCTGGTCGGAGCCGTCGGGCGCGCCACCGGCCAGGTGCAGGGCGGTGATCCGGCCGTCCTGGGTGGTCAGCTTCAGGTGGTAGCCGCCGGAGTGGACGAGGGCGGCGGGCGCTCCGTCGGCGTCGTACTCGAAGGCGATGACGTGGCCCGAGCGGTCGGATATCCGCGCCGGCCGCGCGACCCCGTCGCCTCCGCCCCGTGGTCCGGTGAAGTGGCGGGTGTGTCCGGTGGCGGGGTCGGTGAGGGTGTAGTCGCCGTCGGGGTCCCGTTCCAGCGGCCACCTGGGGCCCGCTTCGGGGAGGGTGGGCAGACCGGGGGCCGGGTGCGGATAGGACAGCAGCAGCCCGTCCTCGCT